>NZ_JBVHLF010000019.1:51392-100295 GCF_055559155.1 Kitasatospora sp. NPDC024654 | reverse complement strand
CCGCCCCCCTCCCCCCCCCCCGCCCCCCCCCCCCCCCCCCCCCCCCCCCCCCCCCCCCCCCCCCCCCCCCCCCCCCCCCCCCCCCCCCCCCCCCCCGGCGGAATCGGCGACTCAGGAGGCGTTGGCCCGGTGACGGCCGTGGGCGTTGCCCTCGGGAGTGTCGTCGTTGGCGGTCAGGCCCCGGTGGCGGCCGTGCGCGGTGTCCTCGGAGGTGGCCTCGTCGGCGCCGTGCTCGGTGGTGTCGGTGAGGGTTTCGGACATCTTCTCGTCTTCTTCTCCGTGCGGGTGCTGGGTGTGGTGCCGCGCGGCACCGCCGACCGCGGAGGTCGGCCGTGGGGTGTGCCGACCGGCCCGGCAGGCCACGGGACCGCGACACGCCGGGCGGAGCACGCCCCGTCCGTCCGTCACCCTAACGGCCGGGTCGGACGAAAGCCTATCGAGATCCTTACGGCCGGCCTAAGGGGCGGTAGCGGCGGGCCCGGGCGCGCGGCGGCGCGCGTGACCGTCGCGGGCGCACCTCACGTGCCCGGGTGGTGGTGACGGCTACCCATCCGCCCGGCCGGTCCGCAGGAAGCCGGCGAGCAGCTCGTGCAGCACCACCGCGCCCTCCTCGGCCAGCAGGTCGTGCCCGGCGCCGGCCGCCTCGACGTACCGGAAGTCGGCCCCCTCGACCCTCCCGATCCGGAGCAACTCCTGGCGCAGCAAGCGGGATTGGCCGACCGGGACCACCTCGTCCCGGTCGCCGTGCAGCAACAGCAGCGGCGCGCGGAGCAGGTGCGCCAGTCGCAGCACGTCGCGCGGCCCGAGCTCGTCGTCCACCGGTGTGGCGCCGCCCAGCCGGCCGGTCAGCGTCCGCACCGCCGGCGTGCCGTCGGCCAGCAGCCGGGCCCCGGAGAGGAAGGGGGCCACCGCCGCGCAGCGCGAGACCCGCCCGGCGGGCGCGTGGGCGGCCGTCAGCAGCGCCAGGAACGCGCCGTAGCTGATCCCGAAGAGCGCGGGCGGCTCCAGCCCCAGCGCCGACCGCTGCCCGGCCAGCCCCGCCAGCAGGGCGAGCAGGTCGGCCAGGTCCGGGCCGCCCCAGGCGCCGTGGATCGCCGCCGCGTGGGCCGGTCCGTAGCCGGTGCTGCCGCGCTGGTTGGGTGCGAGCACGGCCAGCCCGGCGTCCGCCATCCGCTGCAGTGCGGGGTCGAACTCCAGTCGCCAGGCGTCGGCCGGGCCGCCGTGCAGCGCGATCACCAGGTGCTCGCTGCTCAGCCAGGCCTCGCCGCCGTACACCACGGCCTCGATCGGCCCGGCCGGTCCGGCCAGCTCCAGGGTCTGCGCCGGGTGCCAGCGGCCGCCGTCGGGGCGCGCCGGGCTGCCGTCCAGCCGCCAGCCCCGGCCCGGCGCGGGCGGCCAGGGCTCGCCGCGCGGCAGTCCGGTCGGCAGCCGGGGGCCGCCGAGCGGGGCGAGCCGTAGCGGCAGCGGCGCGCCGACCGGCGGCTGGCCCGCCGCCCCGAGCAGCACGTCCACCTCCAGGGTGACCACCCCGGCCGGGCGGTCCGGCGCCGAGTACGGCATCCGCAGGCCGGCCGCCGACCAGTGGCCGACCCCGCCGAGCCGCCCGGGCGGCACCGGCAGCGGCTCCAGCCGGCCGCCGTCGGGCCGCCAGAGCGCGAGGGCGGAGGTCGCGCCGTGGTCGAGCTGGATCGCCACCCGGCTGCCGGCGGCGGTCCGGGCTGCCGGGTCGAGCGCCACCGGCCGCAGCAGCAGGCCGGGGACGTCCAGGCACTCCGGGAACCGCACCGGCTCGGCGCTGCCCAGCACGCCCCAGCCGAGTCGGTCGGTGCCCGGGGCGTCGCTGCGCAGCAGTAGAAGCCCGGTCGCCGGGTCGACCAGCACCAGCCGGTCGTTGCTGTCCGCGGTGATCTCCAACAACGGTGTCAAGGTGAGGAGTTGGAGGTCGAGCACGACGCTCTTGAGCACCCCGGCACGGACCCGGTCGAGCGCCAGCAGCCGGCCGCCGCCGTCCAGCCAGACCCCGCCGCCGAGGGCGCCGGGGAACTCGGCGACCGCCTCCGGAGCGCTGCCGTCGCCCGGCACCAGCCAGAGCGTGGTCACCGGGCGGGTGTCTACGCCCAGCGCCACCGCCACCGCCACCGGGCCCGGGCCGGCCGCCAGCGAGGGCAGTGGCAGCAGGTACAGGGCGGGGGAGCGCAGGGTGACCGGATCCGGCTCGGCGGCGGCCGGGTGCGGGCCGCGCAGCAGCAGCTCGTGCCGCTCGCCGGCGGAGCGGCAGAGCAGCACCCGGCCGTCGGGCAGCGAGTGCGGCCGGGCGTACAGGCTCTCGGTGCGGTCGCCGGGCAGTGGCAGGGCGGTCGGGTGAGCGGGTCCGGGACCGTCCAGCCGCCAGCTCTCCGGGTGCCAGCCGCCGTCGGAGCCGGCCGCCAGGCAGGCGGCGTGCGAGCCGTCCGGGGAGAAGGTGAAGCTCAGGCGGCGCAGGACGGGGGCCGCGGTGCGCAGGACGGTCACGCGGCGGCTCCGGGGGTTCCGCCGGGGGCTCTTCCGGGGGTGCCGGGAGCTCCTCCAGGAGTGGGGGTGGACGGGAGGTCGAGCCAGAGCCGGGGGCCGCCGTGGCAGAGCCGGAGCAGGAAGCCCAGCGTGTCGGCCCCACCGCCGGGCTCTCCCGGGGGTAGTGGCAGCCCGTCTTCGTGCGAGGTCGCGCGCGAGGCGAGCAGCCGGCCCAGCCGCTCGGCGCCGGCCTTGAAGCGCTGCTCGCCGGTGGCCTCGGCCAGGTCGAGCAGGTACTCGCCGTTGCCGGCCGGGCCGTGGCAGAGGGTGCTACCGGGGTACGGGCCGGGCGGATCCGGTTCGTCGAGCCCGTCCAGGACGGCCTGGCCGACCGAGAGCGCGACCGCGCGGACGGCCGGGTCGCCGGTGGCGCGCCAGAGCCGGACCAGGAACCCGCCCACCCCGGCCGGTCCGGCGCACCAGTGCGCGAGCCGCCTCTCGTCCGGCTCCCCGGCACCCGGCGACCACCAGGCCTCCGGGCCGGCCGCCGCCCAGCCGGTCGCCAGGCTCCGGCCCGCCTCCGCGGCGGCGGCCAGCGGCGCGGGGTCGCCGGTGGCCCGGTGGGCGGCCAGCAGGAGCGCGCCGCGCCCGGCCGTGTCGGGGCCGAGCCGGAAGTCGCCGGACCCCGTGGTCACGACCGGCTCGCCCAGCCGCAACCGCAGGAAGCCGGTGCCCGCCGCGCAACGCCAGGGTTCGGTGGGCTGGGAGCCGGGTCGCGGCCGGGCCGGCGGCAGCCGGGTGGCGAGCCGGCGGGTCCGGGCGGTGAGCTCGCGGTCGGTCAGCGCGTCGGCGACGTCCAGCAGCGCCCAGAGCGGGCCGGAGCGGCCGAAGTGTCGGCCGGGCAGCAGCAACGGCTCGGTGGCGCACCGCCGTTCGAGCCAGCCGGCGGCGGTCCGGGCGGTCCGGCCGACCGCCGCGCGCAGCTCGGGCGGCAGGCCGGGGGCGACGGCGGCGCGGGCCAGCACGGCCAGTGCCCCGGCCGCCTCGTACCGGCCAGCGGTCGGGTCGGTGCGGTGACCGCCCGACGGCTCGGGCCAGAGCCGGTCGGGGCGCTGCGGGGTGGCGGTCTCGGCGAGGTGGCGCAGGCTCTCGTGCAGCACCCGCTCGGGCGACGGGCCGGCGACCCCCGGCCCGCGCCCGGGAAGCGCGACGGCCCTGGGCGACGGGTCGCTGGTCGCGGCGGCCCGCGCCAGCTCGGCCCGCACCCGGGCCGGCGTCCAGCGCCGCTCCGGCCGCTCGGCGCGCAGGGCGAGCACGGCGCGCGCGAGCCGGCGCGCGGTCCGACCCTCTCGGGCCGCCAGGTCGAGCCAGCGCGCCAACCGCTCGGCCTCGGGGCGCAGCGGCGGCCGCTCCGCGGGCAGCACCGGGTCGTGGCCGGTGGCGAGCAGGAAGAGCAGACCGCCCAGTGCGTACAGGTCCGCTGTCGGCTCGGCCGGACAACCCCCGTACGGGACCACACCGTTCACGGTCACCGGGCCGGTTGAGCGCTCCGGCGCGCGATAGCCCGGGGTGCCCGCCGGACCGGCCACCGTGCCCGGCACGCAGGCGAGTTCGAGGTCCAGCAGGCGCAGCGAACCGTCCGGCCGGACCAGCACGTTGGCCGGTGCGAGGTCGCGCAGCACCAGCCCGGCCGCGTGCACCCGTTCGACCAGGTCGACCAGTGCCAGCGCCATCGGCCCGGCCGCCTCCCACGGCACGCCCGACGCGCCGTCCCCGGCCAGTCGGGCGCTGACCCAACTGGCCAGCGGCCGGCCGGGGACGCGCTCCCGCACCAGCAGCAGCGAGTCCGCCCGCTCGATCAGCGCCAGTGGCCGCGGGGTGAGCCCGTGCGCCGCCAACTCGGCCAGCAGGCGAGCCTCGTGGCGCAGCGCGGTGCGTGCGTCGAGCCCGTCCGGGGCGCCCGCCCGGGCCTGTCTGATCAGCACTTCCGCGCCGGTCCGCAGGTCCCGGCCGAGGAAGAGGTCGCCCCGACCGCCGCGCCGGACGGCCGTGGTGAGCACGTAGCGGTCGGCGACCGGCAGCGGGCCGGCCGACCCACTCCCCTCGACGGGGCCGGCCGGCCGCGCCCGCACCCGGCCGTTCGCGGTTCGCTCGCCACCGGTGCCCGGCTCGGCCCGGGGCACGGCGTACCCGAGATGGACCCGGCTGCCCGGCGCGTACGGCCGGCCGGTGGGCGGTCGGGTCGGGCCCGGCAGGCCCTCGGTGGCCCGGTGCAGCTCGCCGGCCAGTCGGCGGGCCTGGGCCTCGTCGAGCGGGTGCACGGTGATGAAGCCGTCCGAACCGTCCTCGCCAGCACCGGAGTTGAGCTGCCGAAGGCGCTCCCGGTCGGCGGCGAAGCGGAACGGGCAGGGGTCCTCGGCGAGCACCCCGGCGACCTCGGCGAGTACCTCGGCGGCTACCGCGCCGGCCGCGCCGACGTGCAGCGGACGGCCCGGCGCGGGCGGTCCGGCGGGGGAGCCGGGAGGGCGGACCGTGCACCAGAAGCCGTCGAAGGCGAGCCGCCAGCCGCGCTCGGTGCCCCAGCCGGCGCCGCCGGTCAGGGCGCTCCGGGCGACCTCCGGCAGCGTGTCGTCGGCCGGTGTGCTCTCCGTCTCGCCCGCAGACGGGCCCGGTTCTCCGGTCGCCCGCGGCGGCGTGCCCACCCCCATCCGCTTCACACCCTTCCGCACGGGAGCAGGCCCGCGCCCGCGGTGCCGAGGCGGCCGGCTGCTCCGGATCGATTCCCGGGCGGGGTCAGTTCCCGAACGGGGTCAGTTTCCGAACGTGGTCGGTTTCCGAACGTGGCGAGAGCGCCGGTCCCGTCCGCTTCGGTCCGCGGCCCTGACCACCGGCGACTCTGGGCAACTCTCTTTCGCAACAATGAAGTTACTGATCGTCTTTGGAACGGCTCAATGCCAACCGGGTCACTTCACCCGTAAGGGTGATCGAGGCGCGTTTTCGCCCGTGCTTCCGCGATCGCCAGGACCGCGCACCGCCCGGGCCGGCCGTGCCGAGCCGCGGTTCCGATCGGCTGTTCCGGCCGTCCCGGGTGGCCGGTCGTCCTCGCGCCCCGGTTGACGGGCAGCCGTGCGGTCGGTCGCACGGTCGCGGTGGCCGCCCGCGGCCCCGGCCGGGCCCCCGCGCGCGGTAGTCTCAACGGGTGCCGAAACTGTCCGACGTCATCAGCCAGCTGGAAGAGCTCTACCCACCGAGCTGGGCGGAGTCCTGGGACGCCGTCGGCCTGGTCTGCGGCGACCCGGACGCCGAGGTGCGCCGGGTGCTGTTCGCCGTCGACCCCGTGCGGACCGTGGTCGAGGAGGCCGTGGCGTGGGGCGCCGACCTGGTCGTCACCCACCACCCCCTCTATCTGCGCGGCACCACCAGCGTCGCCGCGACCAGCTTCAAGGGCCGCGTGGTGCACGAGCTGATCCGGGCCGGGATCGCACTGCACGTCGCGCACACCAACGCCGACCACGCCGCGCCGGGCGTCTCCGATGCGCTGGCCGAGGCGGTCGGCCTGCGGATCACCGGCCCGCTGGTGCCCGACCCGACCGACCCCGAGGGCCGCCGCGGTGCGGGCCGGATCGGCGAACTGCCCGAGCCGCTGCCGCTGGCCGCGTTCGCCGCCCAGGTGGCCGCCGGACTGCCCGCCACCGCCGCCGGCGTCCGGGTGGCCGGCGACCCGGACCGGCCGACCCGCCGGGTCGCGGTGGCCGGCGGCTCCGGTGACAGCTTCTTCGCCGCCGTCCGGGAGGCGGGCGTGGACGCCTACCTCACCGCCGACCTGCGCCACCACCCCGCCTCGGAGGCCGCCGAGGCCGCCCCGGTGGCCCTGCTGGACGCCGCACACTGGGCCACCGAGTGGCCCTGGCTGAACCTCGCCGCCCGCGACCTGGGCGCGCTGGCCGCCAAGCACGACTGGCCGCTGGAGACCCGGGTGTCCACCCGGGTCACCGACCCGTGGACGGCCCACGCGCCGATGCCGTACCCCGCCACGCACTGATTCGTCTCTGCTCGACCCCGTCATCCACAGGAGCCCCCCGCTTGAACGCCGCGCCCGCCGACCAGATCCGCCTTCTCGACCTGCAGGCCATCGACTCCAAGCTCGACCAGCTGGCCCACCGGCGCCGCACCCTGCCCGAGCACGCGGAGATCGAGAAGGCCACCGCCGACCACACCGCGCTGCGCGACCTGGTGGTCGCCGCCCAGGCCCAGCAGGGCGACACCGCCCGCGAGCTGACCAAGGCCGAGCAGGACGTCGACCAGGTCCGCACCCGGTTCGCCCGCAACCAGCAGCGGATGGAGTCCGGCGCGGTCGGCTCCGCCAAGGACCTGGAGAACCTCCAGCACGAGAACGAGTCGCTGGCCAAGCGCCAGTCCGCGCTGGAGGACGTGGTGCTGGAGGTGATGGAGCGGCTGGAGAGCGCGCAGACCCGGGTCACCGAGCTGACCGCCCGGCTGGAGCACTCCGACGTGGTGCTGAAGGAGGCGGTCGGCCGCCGCGACGCCGCCTTCGCCGAGATCGACGCCGAGGCCGCCAAGGTCGCCCGCGACCGCGAGGCCGTCGCCGTGGTGATCCCGGCCGACCTGCTCAAGCTCTACACCCGACTGCGCGAGCAGCAGGGCGGCGTCGGCGCGGCCCGGCTCTACCAGCGCCGCTGCGAGGGCTGCCGAGTGGAGTTCGCGATCACCGACCTGAACGCCATCAAGGCCGAGCCCAAGGACGCCGTGGTGCGCTGCGAGAACTGCGGGCGGATCCTGGTCCGCACCGCCGACTCGGGCATCTGAGCCGATGGCGGCGCGCAGGCTGATCGTCGAGGCGGACGGCGGCTCCCGGGGCAACCCGGGGCCGGCCGGCTACGGCGCGGTGGTCCGGGACGGTGACACCGGTCAGATCATCGCGGAGGCGGCCGAGTACATCGGCCGCGCGACCAACAACGTCGCCGAGTACCGAGGCCTGATCGCCGGCCTGCGCGCCGCGTACGAGATCGACCCGTCGGCCACCGTGGACGTCCGGATGGACTCCAAGCTGGTGGTCGAGCAGATGTCCGGACGCTGGAAGATCAAGCACCCGGACATGCGGCCGCTGGCCGCCGAGGCCCGGACCGTCTTCCCCTCGGAGCGGGTCGGCTTCTCCTGGATCCCGCGGGAACGGAACAAGGACGCCGACCGGCTGGCCAACGAGGCGATGGACGCGGGCAGGGTCGGGCGGCAGTGGGAGCCGAAGGCGCGGCCGGCGGCTCCGCTGCCGGCGCCGACCGAGCCCGGCAGCGAGCCGGTGCCGCCGGCCGTGTCCGTGCCCGTCCCGGCGCCCGTCGTCGAGACCGCCGCCGAACCCGCCGCGCCGCCGGTGGCCGGCTGGTCGATGGCCGGCGACGTGGCGCTGGCCACCACCCTCGTGCTGCTCCGGCACGGCGAGACCCCGCTCACCCCGCAGAAGCGGTTCTCCGGCAGCGGCGGCAGCGACCCGGACCTCTCCGCGCGGGGCCGTTGGCAGGCCGAACGGGCCGCCGACGCGCTGGCCGCCCGTGGCACCGTGCAGGCCGTGGTCAGCTCGCCGATGCTGCGCACCCGGCAGACCGCCGAGCTGGTCGCGGTTCGGCTCGGGTTGGAGGTGCGGGTCGAGGAGGGCCTGCGCGAGCTGGACTTCGGCGCCTGGGAGGGGCTGACCTTCGCCGAGGTGCAGCAGCGGTACCCGGAGGACCTGAACGCCTGGCTGGCCTCCAGCAAGGCCAAGCCGACCGGCAGCAACGAGAGCCTGGCCTCGCTCACCCAGCGGTCCGGGGTGGCCCGGGACAAGATCCTGGCCCGCTACCCCGGCCGGACCGTGCTGGTGGTCACCCACGTCAGCCCGATCAAGGCGCTGGTCCGGGTGGCACTGGGCGCCCCGCCGGATGCCGTGTACCGGATGGAGCTGTCCGCCGCCTCGTTCAGCGCGGTGCAGTACTACTCCGACGGCAACACCTCGCTGCGGCTCTTCAACGACACCGCCCACCTGCGCTGACGGCCGCCCGCGCCGACACCCGCCCGCGCCGGCGGCCCGGCACCCGGCCCAGCCCGGTACTTCAGCGCGGCCCGGTACGTCAGTGCAGCTCGGTCACCACGACGTCGAGCTGCCACGGCTTGCGCGCGGTGCCCTGGGCCGCGACCTCGACGGTGTGCCCGAGCCCGCGCAGCAGGTCCACCAGCTCACCGGGGGAGTCCGGCTCGGCGCCGGAGTTCAGCAGGTCGCGCACCAGCCGGCCCTTGGTCGCCTTGTTGAAGTGGCTGACCACGGAGCGCTTCCGCACCCCCGCCACCTCGCGCTCCTGGAGCACCCGCACGGTCGCGGTCCGGGCCACCAGCTCGTCGGCCGGCTTCCAGGAGGCCGCGTAGGCCGCGCTGCGCAGGTCCAGCACCAGCCCGTCCGCCTCGGCCGGCAGCACCTCGGCCGTCTCCCGCCGCCAGTAGCCGCCCAGCGCGCCCAGCGGCGGCAGCTTCACGCCGCCCGAGCAGCGGTATGGCGGAATCCGGTCGCCGATCCGCACCGCGCCCCACAGCCCGGAGAAGACCAGCAGCGACCGCTCGGCCCGCGCGTACGCCGCCTCGTCCAGCTCGGCCAGCCCGAGCGCGTCGAAGAGCACACCGGTGTAGAGCTCGCCGGCCGGCAGCGCGGCGGCGGTGCGCAGGCCGGCGTTGCGGGCGATCTCGCCGCGTAGGCCCGGGCTCAGCCCGAGTACCTCGGCGGCGGTGTCCTCGTCCCCGCGGCAGAGCTCCACCAGTGCGTCCAGCACCCTGGCCCGGGCGGCGGTCAGCCCGGGCAGCGAGAGCGCGTCGAGCTCCAGCGGCGCGCCCTCGCCGGCGGCGGCCTTGCCCTCCGACGGCGGCAACAGGACCAGGAACGGCATCGGTTTCCCTTCGGGACATGCGGGTCGGGACATGCGAGACATCGGTTCTCCCGGTCCGGAGCGTAGAGCATTCGGCCACCCGCCGCGGGACCGCGCTCGCGAGCCGCACGGACGGCCGTCCCGCCCCGCCGGTCACAATTCATCCCACCAATGCGACAATGGACGGGTGATCGAACCGACTCCTCAGCTCAGCCGGCAGCGAAGGCTGCTCATCCTCGGCATCTGCTGTCTCAGCCTGCTCATCGTCGGCCTCGACAACACCATCGTGAACGTGGCCCTGCCGTCCATCCAGCGGGACCTGCACGCGCCCACCTCCGGGCTGCAGTGGATCATCGACGCCTACACCCTGGTGCTGGCCGCGCTGCTGATGCTCTCCGGTTCGGTGGCCGACCGGATCGGCCGGCGCCGGGTCTTCCAGACCGGACTGCTGCTCTTCGTGGTCGGCTCGCTGCTCTGCAGCTTCGCGCCCAGCCTCGGTTGGCTGGTCGCCTTCCGCGCGCTGCAGGCGGTCGGTGGCTCGATGCTCAACCCGGTGGCCATGTCGATCATCACCAACGTCTTCACCGACCCGCGCGAGCGCGCCCAGGCGATCGGCGTCTGGGGCGGCGTGGTCGGCCTCAGCATGGCGCTCGGGCCGCTGCTCGGCGGGGTGCTGGTGGACCACGCCGGCTGGCCGTGGATCTTCCTGATCAACGTCCCGATCGGGCTGGTCGGCTGCCTGCTGGCGGCCCGCTTCGTACCCGAGTCGCGGGCTGCCCGGCCGCGTCGGCTCGACCCGGTCGGCCAGTTGCTGGCCGTGCTGGTGCTCGGCGCGGGCACCGCCGTGATCATCGAGGGCCCCGGTCGCGGCTGGACCTCGCCGAGCATCCTCGGCCTCTCCGTGATCGCGCTGGCCGCCCTGGTGGCCTTCCCGCTCTGGGAGCGGCGCTGCCCGGAGCCACTGCTCGACCTGCGGTTCTTCCGCAGCGCACCGTTCACCGGCGCGACCGTCACGGCGGTCTGCGCGTTCGCCGCGCTCGGCGGCTTCCTCTTCCTCAACACCCTCTACCTCCAGGAGGTCCGGCACTACAGCCCGGTCGAGGCGGGCCTGTGGACCCTGCCGATCGCCGGCTTCACGCTGGTCTGCGCGCCGATCTCCGGACGGATCGTGGGCGCCCGCGGTCCGAGGATCCCGCTGCTGGTCGCCGGTGCCGCCCTCGCCGCCAGCGGCCTGCTGCTGACCCGGCTGACCGCGCACTCCTCGGCCGGCCTGCTGCTCGCCACCTACGCGCTGTTCGGCCTCGGCTTCGGCCTGGTCAACGCCCCGATCACGAACGCGGCGGTCTCCGGCATGCCGCGCGCCCAGGCCGGGGTGGCGGCCGCGGTGGCCTCCACCAGTCGCCAGGTCGGCCAGTCGCTCGGCGTCGCGGTGCTCGGCACGGTGGTCACCGCCGCCGTGGCCGGCCCGCTGGTCACCGGCTTCGCCCCGGCCAGCCACGCCGGCTGGTGGATCATCGCCGGCCTCGGTGTGGCCGTCCTGTTGATCGGCCTGCTGACCACCACCCGCTGGGCCCGTGGCACCGCGGCCGCCGTCGCCGCCCGCCTGGACCCCGAGCAGGCCTCGGCCGCCCCGGTCCGGCCCGCCCCCTCCGACCGGCTAGGATGACCACACGGCGGACGAGCCGGCCGGGCGGTCGCGTCGGGTCCCAGCAGGGGCCCGCCGAGGAACGTCCGGGCTCCACAGAGCAGGGTGGTGGGTAACGCCCACCCGGGGTGACCCGCGGGACAGTGCCACAGAAAACAGACCGCCTGCTGCTTGCAGGTAAGGGTGAAACGGTGGTGTAAGAGACCACCAGCGACCGAGGTGACTCGGCCGGCTCGGTAAACCCCACCCGGAGCAAGGTCAAGATCGGTGCCCTCGGGCACCGTGCGCGGATGTTCGAGGGCTGCTCGCCCGAGTCCGCGGGTAGACCGCACGAGGCTGTCGGCAACGGCAGCCCTAGATGGATGACCGCCTCCCCGGCGGCCGCAAGGCCCCCGGGAGACAGAACCCGGCGTACAGGCCGACTCGTCCGTCCCTCATCTGAGGAGAGGCCTACTGATCTGCGAGTGAGCAGGCCAGGAGGCCTTTTCTGCGCTTCGGATCTTGTAGTCGCTCGCTGACTCTTCGTGTCTTTTGCTGCCTGTTTCCGGGTGGTGAGTGGAAATCATGTGGAAGTGGGACTCGATCTTCTGGCCAGCGGGCTGCCGCCGCTGTGTCAGCTGGCCTTGAGGCGTTCGAGGAACTCCGGGACGCCGTCCACCTGTCGGTAGAGCCTGAAGGCCGGTGCGAGCTCGCGGACGAGGGCGACGCACCGTGGCGCGCCGATGCGGGTGGCCAGGTCCAGCGACTCGCCAGTGACCACGAGCGCCTGTTCGACGTCGTTGGCCTGGAGGTAGCCCTTGGCCTGGTAGGTCAGGAAGATCCCGCGCGTCTTGTCCCTGGCGCGGGGCAATAGCGCCATGCCCTCAGCCATGCGCGCGTGTGCCTCGCCGGTTCGGCCGAGGTCCAGAAGGCATTGGCCCGAGTCGACGGCCAGGTCGGCCGGGCTCATCCACGCGCACCAGCCAGGTGCGGGGTCGGCGGCCTCGATGGCCAGCGCGGTTTCGGCCTCGGACAGGTCGCGATAGCAGGCAGAGCGATCACCGAGGGCGGCGTGGGCCCTGGCTCGGCGGAGGAACAGCAGCGACCGGGCGGTGGGGTGCTCGGTGCCGGACAGCGCGTATCCGAGTTGGTCCACCGAGACCTGTGGCTGGCCGAGCCAGTTCGACTGGTAGGCGAAGTCGGACAGTACTCCGGCGCCGAAGTCGCGGTCGCCGGCGGCGTGCGCGGAGTGCAGGGCAGCCCCCCAGAACTTTCCGGCCACCCAGTGCTGTCCGAGGTCGAATCGGTGCCAGCCGCAGGTGGTGGCGAGGGAGGCGGCGAGCAGGTGGAGCCGCTGACCGGTCGTTTCGCTGTAGCGACCGTCCTCGATCAGGTCGGTCACCGTGGCGAGGTGGGCGTCCATCAGGCGGATCGTGTGTTGGCGCTGTTCGGTGGGCAGAGCCGTCAGTTTCGCGCTGGTGTCCTCCAGCCAGTCCACGAGTTCCGAGTCCACCCGTTTGCCGCTGAGGGCCGAGGTGAGACGGTCCGGTTCCAGGGTGGCCCACTGGGCGGCGAGGCCGGCCAGTGAGACGGCGCTGTAGGTCATGAAGCTGCGGCGGTCCATGGCGGCTCTCTGTGCGTCTCGGAGTGCTTGAGCGGTGCAGCCGGACCCCAGCGGCAATGGTTCGTCTCGCCCGGGAAGCCAGTGGGGCCAGCCGTACGCCTCCGTGTCAGAGACCGGGACGCCGAAGGCTTCGGCGATCAGGAGCTGGGAGTTGAGGTCCGGTGTCTTGCGCCAGTGCTCCCACCTGCTGATGGCCGTCTTGTCGGCACCGGAGCGGAGTCCATGGCTGCGGGCGGCCATGGCGAGCCGGGCGACGAGGTCGCCCTGCGACCAGCCGCGCTGTTCGCGTGCATAAGCGAGGGGGTGCCGGATCGGGTCGTTCACGGGCCAATCCCATCATCGACAGTGACGGTGAGCCTACTGCCGGCGAGGGCGGGACAACCCCAGGACTACGGACAATGCCTGTTCGGTGGCTGTCCGTTGGGCTGTACTCGACACGCATCGACAAGTTCCCTTGCGAAGCGGAAGGAGTCTGCCCATGAAGCGACGCGCTGCGGTCATCGGTCTCGGCCGCCAGGCTCTCGAAGACCACCTGCCCGGCTTGCTCGGTTCCGGCAGAGCCGGACTGGTCGGGGTCTGCGACAGCGACCCTGACGTTCTGCGCCATCGTCGGAGATCGTTCCAGGTACCGGCTTTCACCAAGGTGGCCGACCTGTTGGAGGCGGTGGAGCCGGACTTCGTGATCGTCGCGGTCCCGCATCACGCGGGCCGGACCGTGATCGAGGAGTGCGCCGCCCGAGGCGTCCACGTCCTCAAGGAGAAGCCGTTCGCCATCTCGCTCAGCGAGGCCCGCGAACTCACCGCCATCTGCGGTGCCGGGCGAGTGGAGTTGATGGTCACGCTCCAACGCAGGTTCAACCCGATCCACACCAGCATGCCGAGTCTGCTGGACCAGATCGGCACCCCGTTCCTCATCGACGGCCAATACACGTTCCACGCCGACGACCCCGGAGCAGGCTGGCGCGGGAACGTGGAGCAGGCCGGTGGCGGCTGCATCATCGACATGGGCTACCACCTCATCGACCTGCTCCTCTGGTACTTCGGCATGCCCAGCCGGGTGATAGCCGATTTCTCCGCCTCCGCCCTGCCCGACGTCGGCTACGACGCCGAGGACACCGCCGTCATCCAACTCGGTTACGACGCCGATCTGTACGGATCGGTCCTGCTGTCGCGCTGGGCGGCCCCGAAGACCGAGAAGCTGCACGTCGTCGGCACGCGGGGCGCTGTGTTGCTGACGAGAGACCAGGTCCAGCGACTCGACCTCAACGGCAGGGTCGTGGAGGAACTGACCCGCCCGCAAGCCCCCGCGAGCGTGGCCAGCGCCCAGATCGACTACTTCTGCCGGGTCCTGGACGGTGAGCGCCCGAACACCTCCGGCCCTGAACAGCACTTGGCCCACGCCGCCTTCATCGCCGCCTGCTACGAGTCCAAGGCAGCCGGGTGCTACATCAACCCGAAGGAGATGCTGTGACCTCCACCCTCGCTCTGCTCGGCGGAGTACCCGCCGTGACCGCCAGCGGTCCTCACTTCGAGTGGCCGCCGATCGACGGCACCACCCGTTCCAAGGTCGCCGCCCAGCTGGATGCGGCCGTGTCCATTCCCGGCCGGGCCGGCATCGTCGCCGAGCTGGAGGACGGCCTGCAAACGTACTTCGGCGTGCGGCACGCGGTCACCACGAGCTCCGGCACGGCAGCTCTGCACGCGCTCTACTCGGCCGTTCGGATCAAGCCCGGAGACGAGGTGATCGTTCCGGCCTGGACCTTCCACGCCACCGCCTCTCCGCTGTTCCACTTCCGCGCGGTGCCGGTGTTGTGCGAGACCGGTCCGGACGGCAACATCGACCCGAACCGGGTCGAGGAGCTGATCACGCCGCGCACCCGGGCGCTGATGGTCACGCACCTCTGGGGTCGCCCGGCCGACGTGGCCGCTCTCGCCGAGATCGCCCAAGTTCACGGTCTGGAGCTGTTGGAGGACGGCTCGCACGCGCATGGCGCCAGCGTCCAGGGGCAGAAGGTCGGCACCTTCGGCATCGCCTCGGCATTCTCCCTGAACGGTCCCAAGCCGCTGAGCGGGGGTGAGGGCGGGTTCGTCCTCACGGACGACGATGACACCTACTACCGGGTGCTGACGTTCGCCCACTACAACAAGCGGTGCAGGTCGGAGATCCCGCAAGGCCATCCACTCGCGCGGTACGCGGTCACCGGGTCCGGTCTCAAGCTCCGTATCCACCCGCTGGCCGCCGCGCTCGCCGTCGACCAACTCGGTCGGCTCGACGGCTACCTGGCCGGCCGGGCGGAGATCGCCCGGCGCCTCACCGAGCGGTTCAGCCGGGTACCGGGGTTGGAAGTCGTGCCGGTGAACGATGGGGTGGTCCCCTCCTGGTACGGATTGACGCTCACCTATCGGCCCGACGAGCTGGGCGGTCTGCCCATTGAGCGGTTCCAGCAGGCCCTGCTCGCCGAAGGTGCGGTGGAGTTCGACCGGCCGGGATCCACCCGTCCCCTCCACGAACTGCCGCTCTACCAGAACCCCGACCTGCTGTTCCCAGGCCACCCGCACCACCACCGGCAGTACTCGCCAGGCGCGTTCCCGGTCGCCGAGCACGCCTACCGGCACACGATCAAGCTCCCGGTCTGGCATCGTGAGCAGGATCTCGCGCTGGCCGAGCAGTACGTCCGCGCGGCCGTCAAGGTGAGCGACCACCACGAGGAGTTGCTGTGACCATCCCCTCCGCCGAGTTCCTGGCCGGCCTCGTCAGCGACGCCCGGCGGGACGGCGTCACCCGCCTCGTAGCCGCTGCCATTGTGACCGATGGCGACCGGGTCCTCCTGGTGCGGCGCAGGCCTGACGACTTCATGGGCGGGATGTGGGAGATCCCCTCGGGCAAGGTCGAGGAGGGCGAGAGTCTCCTGGAGGCGCTCCACCGTGAGACCGCCGAGGAGACCGGCCTGATTATCGACGGCGTACACAGCTACGTCGGGCATTTCGACTACCCGAGCAGTCGCGGCGGCACGACCAGGCAGTTCAACTTCGCTGTCACGGTCGAGAAGAGCGAGCCGGTCGCCCTCACCGAGCACGACGCCCACCAGTGGGCCGTGCCCAGTGATCTGCCCGAGGTGAGCGACGCAGTGCGCGGGCTGATCGCGCGTCGCGACAGCTGAGAACGAAGCTGCCGTCCGGGGTGTGGCGATACGGTGGCGATCGGGCCCACCCGGACGGTGTTCTCACAGGTCACTGCCCCTGAAGAGACTGTTCCCGGCGTACAGGTCGACTCGTCCGCCCCCTGGTCAAGGAAGGCCACTGATCTGCGAATCCGCAGGCGGGGCCTTCTGTGTCCCGGGTTTCCATAGCTGCTTGCTCACTCTTCGTGCTTGACACTGCCGCCGATGCGGGTGGCCAGGTCCAGCGACTCGCCGATGACCGCGAGCGCCTACCGGCACACGATGACGCTCCCCCTCTGGCATAGCAGGATCTCGCGCTGGCCGAGCAGTACGTCCGCGCGGCCGTCAAAGTGAGTCACCACCACGAGGAGTTGCTGTGGCTGTTACCTCCGCTGACTTCCTGGCCGGCCTCGTCAGTGACGCCCAGCGGGACGGCGTCACTGGCTTCGTGGCCGCCGTCGTCGTCACCGAGGCCGACCGGGTCCTCCTGGTGCGGCGCAGGCCCGACGACTTCATGGGCGGGATGTGGGAGATTCCGTCGGGAAAAGTCGAGGAGGGCGAGGCCATCCTGGAGGCCCTCCACGGCGAGACCGCCGAGGAGACCGGTCTGACCATCGAAACGGTGAACGGATACCTCGGCCACTTCGACTATCCCAACAGTCGCGGTGGCACCACCAGGCAGTTCACCTTCGCGGTCGCGGTCGAGAAGACCGAACCGGTCGTCCTCACCGAGCACGACGCCCACCAGTGGGCTCTGCCTGGTGACCTGCCCGAGGTGAGCGAGGCGGTGCGCGGGCTGATCGCCGGCTGAGTCCGCGCGGCGGCCCTGCCTCAGCGCGTCGGATTCCACGGCCGCTCAGTCGGCGGTCGGCCAGGGCCAGCCGAGCTGGAGGAACATGCCGAGGCGGTCGCTGACGGCGCGGATCTCCGAGATCTTGCCCTCGATGACGGTGAACCACCAGATCTGCTCGACCTCGCAGGAGCGGTTGGTGGGCTCGGGCATCCGGGGGTGGTAGCCGGTGTGGGTGCCGGTGACGGTCAGTCGGGCGACGACGGTGTCGCCCTCGGCGGCCAGGGCGTCGGGGCGCATCACGCCCTCACCGAAGGCGTCGAGCTGCTGGCGGAAGCCGTCGAAGGCCGCGCCGGGTGTGTCCGCCTCGCCGAAAATGATCTTGTTGTGGTCGATCACGTCGAGCGCCGTGTACTGCGACAGATCGCCGAGTCGCCGCTCGTTGATCGCCCGGAAGAAGCCCTCGACGACCTGCTTGTTCGCTGTCGGTGCCAGCATCGGATCCCCCAAAACTTACGTTGTAAGAAAACTTCCGCACACCAAGCTAGACTTACGGCGTAAAAATGGCAAGAGCAGCCGGAGGAGCCACCATGGGGAAGCGGACGCGCGGCGAGCGGGCGGGCCTGTCCCGGGTGCGGGTACTGGACGCCGCGCTGGCCCTGGTGGACCGGGAGGGGCTCGGCGCGTTGACGATGCGTCGCCTGGGCGCCGAACTGGACGTGGAGGCGATGACGCTCTACCACTACGTGCCCAGCAAGGACGCCCTGCTGGACGGACTGGTGGAGCGGCTCTTCGCCCAGGCGCTGCCGTTCCCCGGCGAGGGCGCGGACGCGAATGCGGCTGCGGGGAGCGCCGACTGGGGGACACTGCTGCGGACGTACGCCGTCTCGCTGCGCCAGGCGCTGCTGCGTCACCCGGGGGTGCTCCCCTTCGCGGCGAGCCGCCCGGCGGTGACCCCGGCGACGCTGGACGCGGTGGAACGCGGTCTGACGGCCCTGACGTCCTCCGGGTTTCCGCTGGGGGCAGCGGTGCACGCCCTCAACACGCTCTCGCTCTTCGTCGTCAGCCACGCTGCCGCCGAATCCGCCCAGGTCGCCCGGAGCGACGCCGCCGGCTCCCCGGCCTGGCTGACCGAGCTGGACGCGGCCCGCTATCCACTGCTCACCGAGGCCGCCCGCAGCGGCGCGGGGGTGGACGACGCCGAGCGGTTCGACTTCGCCGTCAACGCGCTGGTCAACGGCTTCGGCGCGGTACTCGACCAGGCGCCCGCTCTTCGCGCTCCGCGGGCGATGGCACCGTGATCGTCGCGGGAGGCGCGTCCTCTCCCGGGGTGTTCCAGGCGTCGCCATCTCGGGTGGGCTGATCCGGGCACGACCGGCTTCGGCGCCGTCGCCGCCTGCCCGGCGTGCGGTGCACCCGTGTCGAAGGCCCCTTTCGCCGGCACCGCCGGGCCCGGTGGTGCGGCCGGTACGGCTCCATGGGGATTCGAGCGAGTGGCCCGATGCTGGTGGCCGGCTGTGGATCGGGAGAACGGGGAGTCGGGAGAGTGGGCGGTCCGGCGCGAGGATGGCTGGCTATCGTCACGCGGGCGCTGCAGCCCGTGTGGCAGGGGTTCGTGGTGCTCGGGGTCGTGTCCGCGTGGGGGAGCGCGGGTGCGGTCGAGGGCCTCGCGCCGACGTGGCCCACCCGGGCGGACGGGCTGCCGCCGGGCCATCCCGAGATGCTCCGGCCCGACCTGCCGTTGACCCCGACGGAGCTGGCCCTGAGCCGCGAACTGGCCGCCTGCGGATGGCAGTTGCCGGTGGACGGCGGGTACTGACGCGCGGCTGTCGATCGCGCTCGCGCGACTGTCCGGAGGTTGTCGGGGGAACCGGGAGGATCCGGCGCCTGAGGAGAATCGAGCTCAGGAACGCCGGAGTCCACCGAGGGGGACGGAGTACCGGGACAGGCGAAGCCGGTCACGGCCACCGGCCCTAGCTCGGTTCCGGTGTCCCGAGCCACTGGGACAGGGCCGTGTCCAGGGCGTCCAAGGCATCCCGGGCCGGCCCCTCGCTCCTGCCGGCGTCCGCGGCCCAGGCGACGCAGCCGTCGGGCCGGACCAGCAGCGCTGCCAGGTCGGGCCGTTCGGCGCAGCTGGTGGTGAGCGTCCGCAGGCTGCCCCGGTAGCCGGCGGCGCGCTCGCGCAGGGCCGGGTCGTCGTGCAGGTCGAGCAGCAGGGCGCGCCCGTCGTGGCAGTGGTCGGCGAGCCGGGTGCCGTCGTCCAGGGCGAGATCGGGGGCGCTACGACCGATCAGCGGGTGGTCGCCGGGGAGGTCGTAGCGCTGCCAGACCCCGGAGATCTTCTTGATGAAGTACGTCGTGCCGAAGACGCTGGACATCAGCTCGCCGATCACGCCGCTCAGCGCCCGCGCGTGCGGATCCGGGCGCATCAGCAGGATCTGGGCGCGGGTCCAGTCCAGGACCCAGGCGCCGATGGGGTGACGCTCGGCGGTGTAGCTGTCCAGCAGCTCCTCGGGGCGGCGCCCCCGCACGACGGCGGCGAGCTTCCAGCCCAGGTTCACCGCGTCACCGAGGCCCAGGTTCAGGCCCTGCGCGCCGAACGGCGAGTGGACGTGCGCCGCGTCGCCCGCCAGCAGGACCCGGCCCAGCCGGTAGGTGGACGCCTGACGGGCGTGGTCGGTGAACCGGGTGGCACTGTGCACCTCGGTGATCTCCACCGGCTCCCCGGAGACCCGGCGCAGGCTCGCCTGCAGATCCTCGGCGGTGATCGGGGCGTCCCGGTCGGCGGGCGGGCCGTCGTACTCCACCGTGAGGATGCGACCCGGCATCGGACCGTTGGCGTAGACACCGGTGGCGGTCCGGTTCCAACCGGTGCGCAGCCCCTCGGCGCCGGTCATCTCCACCCGCGCCTGGTGCCCGGTGATCTGCGCGTCGGTGCCCGGGAAGGGGAAACCGGCCTGCTTGCGGACCGTGCTGCGCCCGCCGTCGCAGCCGACCAGCCAGGAGGCCCGCAGCGAGCCGCCGTCCGCGGTGCGGACCGTCACCCCCTCCGGGTCGGGGTCCAGGCCGGTCACCTCGACGCCGCGGCGCAGCTCCACTCCCAGCTTGGCGGCCCGCTCGGCGAGGATCCGCTCGATGTCCTGCTGCGGGATCATGCCGATGCCCTCGATAGGCCCGTGGCCGCCGAAGTCCGGGTCGGAGGTGTCCAGCAGGTCCCCGCTGAGCATCAAGCCGGCGAAGTGGCCGAGCGGCCTGGGCGGCAGGTCGCCGGCCCGCTCGGCCGGCAACTGCCGCTGGAACTCCTGGAACCGCCGCAGGGTGCGTTCCTGCGCGGCACGGAGCGCGGGCAGCATGCCGCGTCGGTAGAAGGCCTCGATGGTGGGGCCGTTGATCGCGCCCGCCTTGATGGTCAGATCCGGTTCGTGCAGCCGCTCCAGCACGGTCACGGTCACGCCCGCCAGCCGCAGCTCGCAGGCCAGCATCAGTCCGACGGGTCCGCCCCCGGCAACGATCACCTCGGTGTCCATGGCACCGACTCTACGGATGATGTGATGACACCTGGCCAGTTTCGACCAGGGGGCCGGGGCGGGACCGGTCGGCGGGGCTGGTGCGGGGGTCAGGCGGCCCGGTGCCAGTCCCGCGACGGCGCGGTGGTCCAGGAGCCGGCCGGGCGGTAGGCCCTCCCGGCTCCCGGCCAGCGCAGTACCACGGCCTCGCCGGCCGGCTCGGGCGCGGCGGATCCGGCGCGGGCTTGGGCGACCAACAGGGCGGTCAACACGGCCAGTTCCATCTCGTCCGGCCGCCCCCGGACGATCTCGATCGCCGGCGTCGCGTCGCCGGCCGCGGACATGTCCGAAATCACTGCTGTTTCCTCCCTCTCGGCCGTGGTCGGCCGTACCGTCCGGCTCAGGTGGGCTGGTTGCCGTGCTTGCGGCTCGGCAGCGGCGCGTGCTTGGCGCGCAGCACGGCCAGCGCGCCGATCAGCCGCGCGCGGGTCTCGGCGGGGTCGATCACGTCGTCCACCAGGCCGCGCTCCGCCGCGTAGTACGGGTGCATCAACTCCCGTCGGTACTCGGCGATCCGCTCCGCTCGGGTGCGTTCCGGCTCGTCGGACGCGGCGATCTCCCGGCGGAAGACCACGTTCGCGGCGCCCTCCGCGCCCATCACGGCGATCTCGTTGGTCGGCCAGGCCAGCGAGACGTCGCAGCCGATCGAGCGCGAGTCCATCACGATGTACGCGCCGCCGTAGGCCTTGCGCAGGATCACCTGAACGCGCGGGACCGTGGCGTTGCAGTAGGCGTACAGCAGTTTGGCGCCGTGCCGGATGACCCCGCCGTGCTCCTGCGCGACGCCGGGCAGGAAGCCGGGGACGTCGACCAGCGTCACCAGCGGGATGTTGAAGGAGTCGCACATCTGAACGAAGCGAGCGCCCTTCTCCGACGAGTGGATGTCGAGCACCCCCGCGAGCGAGGCGGGCTGGTTGGCGACGATGCCGACCACCTGGCCGTCCAGCCGGGCCAGCGCGCAGACCAGGTTGGGCGCCCAGCGCTCGTGCACCTCGAAGAAGTCGCCGTGGTCGACGATCTCCTCGATCACCTTGCGCATGTCGTACGAGCGGTTGCCGTCGGCCGGGACCAGGTCGAGCAGTGCCTCGGAGCGCCGGTCGGCCGGGTCGTCGGTGGCGATGACGGGTGGTAGGTCGCGGTTGTTGGAGGGCAGCATCGAGAGCAGGAACCGCACGTCGGCCAGGCAGCTCTCCTCGTCGTCGTAGGCGAAGGCGGCCACCCCGGTGGTCCCGGCGTGGACGTCCGCGCCGCCCAGGCCCTCCTGGCTGATCTGCTCGCCGGTGACCGCCTGCACCACGTCGGGCCCGGTGATGAACATCTGTGAGGTGCCGCGCACCATGAAGACGAAGTCGGTGAGCGCCGGCGAGTAGGCCGCGCCACCCGCGCACGGGCCGAGCATCACCGAGATCTGCGGGATCACCCCGGAGTTGCGGACGTTGCGCTGGAAGATCCCGCCGTAGCCGGCGAGCGCGGTGACGCCCTCCTGGATGCGGGCGCCGGCGCCGTCGCACAGCCCGACGATCGGCGCTCCCGCCGACTCCGCCAGGTCCATGATCTTGTGGATCTTCTGGGCG
The DNA here is from genome assembly GCF_055559155.1 of Kitasatospora sp. NPDC024654. Lineage (NCBI taxonomy): Bacteria > Bacillati > Actinomycetota > Actinomycetes > Kitasatosporales > Streptomycetaceae > Kitasatospora > Kitasatospora sp. NPDC024654. Next base: position 78,561 of record NZ_JBVHLF010000019.1, on the reverse strand, counting down.
TGCGCCTCGCCGAGCGCACCGCCGAAGATCCGGAAGTCATGGGCGTACGCGAAGACGGGACGGCCGTCGACCTCACCCCAGCCGATCACCACACCGTCGGTGTGCGGCTTCTTCGCCTCCAGGCCGAAGCCGGTCGCCCGGTGCCGGCGCAGTGCCTCCAACTCGGTGAACGTTCCCGGGTCGAAGAGCAGCTCCAGCCGCTCCCGGGCGGTGAGCTTGCCCTTGGCGTGCTGGGCCGAGGTGGCCCGTTCGTCCACGCCCGCGCGCACCCGCTCGCGCAGTTCGGCGAGTTCGCGGGCCAGCCGTCGGGCGTCGGGCGGCGGGGGCGGGGTCGGTCGGGTCGGCGGGACCGGGACGGTGGGCCGCTGGGGGCGCTGCGGCACGGCGGGAGGCGACGGCGGCAGAGGTGCGATGGCCGCGCGCACGCGGTCGTCGACGATGCTCAAGGACTTTCCCCTCTCAGGGCCGGGCCGCCGGCCGGGTCACGGGCTGCCCCGGATCCGACGATACGGCGATGTCACGGATGGTGGCCAGGAGTTGGGCCTGCTCCAGGCAGACCGCGGCGTCCACGGGACCGCCCTGGCCCGTGCCGCCGGAGTGGATCGCGGCGACGAAGGCCTCCACGGTCGCGAGCACCTGGTCATGCGGTTCGAGCACCACGGGAGCGGTGGCGCCGGCGTGCTCCACCAGCAGCACCGGGTGGTGGTCGGCGGCCGGGGTGAAGGTCTGCTCCACCCGGATGCGGCCGGTGCTGCCCCACAGCTCGTATGCCGAGCGGTAGGCGTGCCCGATGCCGAAGGTGAGGTGGACGATCACGCCCTCGGGAGACCGGAGCAGCGCGGCGCCGGAGGTCTCCACCTGCTGCCCCGGGTCGCGCTGCAGCGTGGCGCCGACCACCCGTAGCCCGCCGCCGAGCAGGTGCAGCGCCGCCCGTACCGGGTACAGGCCGACGTCCAGCAGCGCGCCGCCGCCCAGCTCCGGGCGGTACCGGATGTCACCGGGCGGCAGTTCGGGGATGGCGAAGGCGGCACTGAGCACCCGCGGGGTGCCTATCTCGCCGTCGGCCAACAACTGGCGCACGGCGGCGTGCTGGGGGTGGTGGACGAACATCACGTTCTCCATCAGCACCAGCCCCTGATCCGCGGCCAGTTCGAGCAGCCGTCGAGTCGTGGCCGGGTCGGTGGTGAGCGGCTTCTCGGCCAGCACGTGCTTGCCCGCGCGCAGCGCCGCCTCGACCCACTCGGCGTGCAGGGTGATCGGCAGCGGGACGTAGACCGCGTCCAGGTCGGCACGGTCCAGCAGTGCGGCGTAGCCGGTCACCGCCGCGCAGCCGTAGCGGTCCGCCAGCTCCTTCGCCCTGGCACCGTCGCGGCTGGCGATCGCGGCCAGTTCGACGCCGTCGGCCGCCGCGAAGGCGGGCAGCATCCGGCGCCGGGCGATGTCCGCGCAGCCGAGCACCCCGATCCGGACCGGACGGGGGGATTCAGTGCTCATGGTGGGTGCCCTCCATCGCGTTGAGACAGGCGAGCAGGGTGCGGGCCTGGACGTTGAGGTAGTGGCCGTGCCGCACCAGCGAGGTGAGCTGGCCGGGGGTGGCCCAGCGGAACCCGTCCGGGGGAGTCAGGTCGAAGCCGGGCTCGCCCTCGGTGACCTCGACGATCAGGTAGTCGGCCTCCGCGTTGAGGAAGCGGCCGCCCTCCTCGGAGTGGACCGCCCGGTACCGGACGCGGCTGGGGTCGGCGTGCAGCACCTGGTCGAGGAAGGGCGGCCGGTCCTCGGCCGCCAGTCCCTCGTGGTTGCCGGGGACGCACTGGACGGTGGGGCTGAGCTCCACGGTGTCCAGCAGGCCGCCCTCGCCGCGGGCGTTCACCAGGACGTGCCGCACGCCGTCGATGTCGCGGGTGAGGAACGCGCACACACCGTGGCCGGCCGGTTCCACCAGTGGCTGGGTCCAGTGGGCCACCTCCCGGCTGCCCGCCTGCACCTTCACCGCCACCACGTCGAAGAACCTGCCGTCCTCGCGGGTCAGGCGGGTGTCGGTGCGGGTCCAGCCGGGCAGCCCGGCGAGCGGGACGAGCTCGGCTCGCACGTCGCGGCGGGAGCGGCGCTCGGTGAACCAGGAGAGCAGCTCGGTGTCGGAGTGCAGGGCGCGCTCGTCGTCGGCGACCGTGGGCACGGTGGCCAGTACCGTGCGCGAGTCCATGTTCACGATGTTGTCCTGGTGCAGCAGCGCGCCGAGCTGGCCGAGCGTCAGCCAGCAGAAGTCGTCCGCCAGCGGGACCTCGCCGAGTGCCTCCACGATCATGTTCCGGTTGCTCTTGTGGAAGAACCAGGAGCCGTGCTCGGACTGCAGCACATCCGTCAGAACCCGGCCCCGCCCGGGTTCGAGGAAGTACTCGACGTAGTTGACGTCGGCTCCCTGGTGGACCTTGCTGTAGTTGCTGCGGGTGGCCTGCACGGTCGGCGAGAGCTGGAGCAGGTCGCGGTTGCCGGGCTCCATCTTGGCCTGCATCAGGAAGTGCAGCACCCCGTCGAACTCCTTGACCAGGATGCCCAGGATGCCCACCTCGGGCTGCTTGATGATCGGCTGGTACCACTCGCGGTACGGGCCGTCGTCGCAGCTGGCGTGCATGCCCTCGACGGAGAAGAACCGCCCGCTGCGGTGCACCAGGTTCCCGTTGCCCGGCGCGAAGGACCAGCCCTCCAGCTCGTCGAACGGGATCCGCTCCACGCGGAAGTCACAGGCCCGGCCGCGCTCGGCGAGCCAGCCGGGGAAGTCCGCGAGCGAGAGCAGCGCGCCCTCGGTGGTCGCGGCCGAGCGGGCGAACCGGGCCGGCAGTTCGGTGTCGGTGCAGGGGTTCAGTATCGAGCTGTTCATCGGCCACCCGCCACGGTCAGTGCCTCTCCGGTGATGTTTCCGTTGGCCGCCGAGCCCAGGAAGAGGACGGCGCGGGCGACCTCCTGCGGGCTGCTCAGCCGGGCGGTCGGCGTGCTGGTGGCCTCCCGCTCGCGCACCGGCCCGGGCAGGGCCGACAGCACCTGCCCGGTCGCGGTCAGGCCCGGGCACACCACGTTGACCAGGACGCCGCTGTCGGCCAGGTCCCACATCAGACTGCGGGCCAGGCCGTGCAGGCCGGCCTTGGCGGCCCCGTAGAACTCCTGGCCCCGGTTGCCGCCGAGCGCGTTGTGCGAGGAGATCAGCACGATTCGGCCCCAGCCGCGCTCCCGCATCCCGGCCACCGCGCGCTGCACGGTGCGTACCGCGGGAGCCAGGTTGCCGTCCAGGACCGGATGCCACTCCTCCTCGGGGACCTCCTCGAAGCGGGTACCCGGGGCGCGGCGGGTGCCGCGGCGGACCGCGTTGACCACCAGCACGTCCAGCGCGCCCCAGCGCTCCTCGACGGCTGCCACCGCCTGGTGCGCCGACTCCGGCTCGTCCAGGGCGTAGCGCAGGGCGAACGCGCGGTCGTCGCGCGCGCCCAGTTCGTCGGCGAGCCGCTCGGCGCCGGCCCGGTCGCTGTGGTAGGCGGCGGCGACCCGGGCACCCTCGCCGGAGAAGGCGCGGGCGATCTCCTGCCCGATGCCTCCGGTCGCTCCGGTGACCAGGACGGAGCGACCGCTCAGTCCGAGATCCATGGATGTCCTTTCTGATGTGGGCCCTGACGGGTGCCCGGAGGGCGGGTCAGCGGTGGGCGGCGACGAACTCACGGATGGAGGAGGCGATGTAGTCGATCATCTCCTCGGTCAGGCCGGGGTAGATCCCCACCCAGAAGGTCTGCTCCGTGATGATGTCGCTGTTCTCCAAGCTGCCGACGATCCGGTGCGGCTGGTCGACGTAGGCCGGCTGGCGGGTGAGATTGCCTGCGAACAGACGCCGGGTACCGATCTTGCGCCCTTCCAGGAAATCCACCAACTCGGCGCGCCTGAAGGGTGCCTGGGGATCTACCGTGATGACGAAGCCGAACCAGCTCGGCTCGCTGCGGGGTGTCGCCTCCGGCAGCAGCAGGTGCGGCACACCCTCCAGGCCCTCGCGCAGCCGTCGCCAGTTGCTGTTGCGCAGGCTGATGAACTCGTCGAGCTTGGCGAGCTGGGTCAGCCCCAGGGCGGCCTGCAGGTCGGTCGCCTTCAGGTTGTAACCCACGTGCGAGAAGATGTACTTGTGGTCGTAACCGGCCGGCAGGGTGCCCATCTGGTACGAGAAGCGCTTGAGGCACTTGTTGCTCTCACCCGGCTCGCACCAGCAGTCCCGGCCCCAGTCGCGCAGCGACTCCACGATCCGGGCCAGCGCCAGGTTGGAGGTCAGCACGCAGCCGCCCTCGCCCATCGTCAGGTGGTGCGCCGGGTAGAAGCTGACCGTGGTCAGGTCTCCGAACGTGCCGGTGAGCTGGCCGTCGTAGAGCGCGCCCACCGCGTCGCAGTTGTCCTCGATCAGGAACAGGTCGTGCTCGACGGCGAGTTGGGCGATCTCGCCGACCGGGAAGGGGTTGCCCAGCGCGTGGGCGATCATGATCGCCCTGGTCTTGGGGCCGATGGCCGCCGCGACCCGCTCGGCGGTGGTGTTGTAGGTGCCCAGCTCGACGTCGACGAAGACCGGGATCAGGCCGTTCTGCAGGATCGGGTTGACGGTGGTGGGGAAGCCGGCGGCCACCGTGATGACCTCGTCGCCGGGGCGCAGTCGGCGCTCCTCCAGGTGCGGCGAGGTCAGGGCGGTCAGGGCGAGCAGGTTGGCCGAGGAGCCCGAGTTGGTCAGGTGCGCCTTGCGTCGCTTGAGGCGCCGCGCGAACTTCGACTCGAACTTGCGCGAGCTGTGGCCCGCCGCGATGCGCAGATCGAGGGCGGCCTCCACCAGCGCGACCCGGTCCTCCTCGTCCAACACGGCGCCGGAGGGCCAGATCTCGGTGACGCCGGGCACGAACGGCCGGCCGTCCTGCTGCTCCTGGTGGTACTTGCGCACCTGGTCGAGCACAAGCGCCCGGTGATCGCTCATCTCCGTTAACCTCCGTGGTCGGTTCGGCACGGTGCCCGCGCCCGTCACGTCGGATCCTGCTCGGGCCGGCTCGAACGCTCCTCGAACCACGATGGGGGAGAGGGGGGTTCAGGCTGCCGCCGGCGACCGCAGCAGATCCCGCAGGCTGTCGTCCAGCGGGCGGCGGGGAAGCCAGCCCAGGTCGCGGGCGGCGGCCCGGACGTCGATACGCTGCCGGCCGATGTCCCCGCGCGGCGCCTCGCCCAGGCCCTCCTCGACCACCTCGACCGGCAGCCCGGAGAGCTCGACCAGGCGGTGCACCAGGTGGCGCACCGGGATCGTCTCGCCCCGCCCGATGTTGAACAGTCGGCCCGGTCGCCGCCTCACCACCTGCGGGCCGACGGCGGCGGCCACGGCGGCCGCGGCGACGTCCCGCACGTCGACGAAGTCGCGGTGGGCGAGCAGTGGGGTCAGTCGCAGCGGTGGCGTGGAATGATGCACCGTCAGATCCCTTCGCGCAGCGGCGAGATGTCGCACCACCAGGCCGGGCAGGCTGGCCGGCGGTGCACCGGGACCGACCATGTTGGAGACCCGGAGCACGACGGTCGTGAGCACGCCGCGGTCGGCCGCGTCCAGCAGCGCCCGGGTGCCGAGCAGTTTGGTGCGCCCGTAGTCGCCGGTGGGGGCGGTCGGCAGATCCTCGGTGACGGTCGTGCCGTCGGGCACCGACCCGTACTCGTACACCGAACCGAGCTGGACCACCCGGGGGCGGCGGTCGGGCGGCAACGCCGCGACGGCGTCAGCGAGTCTGGCCGGCAGCTCGGCGTTGAGGCTCGCCATCCGCGCTCCGGTGGCGTTCCACACCGCGCCCGCGGCGTTGGCGACGACGCTGGCCCCGGAGTCGCTCAGCAGCCCGGCGAGGGTCTCGGCGGAGGCCTCGGCGAGGTCCAGCGCCCTTGCTCCCGGCCCCTGTTCGCTCCGGGCGACGCGGACCACCGGGAAGCCCGCCGTCGCGAAGGCCGCGCAGACGTGTCGCCCGGCGAACCCGGTGCTGCCGAGCACCACCGCCGCTTCGGCTTCCGGCCGGCCAGTGGCCATGTGGGTGTTTCCCTTCCGTGATGGGGCAGCGCGAAGAGCGCCGAGCGGTTCACCGCCGTCGCAGCGGGAACCGTCGGCGCTCTCCGCACACCTGGTCCGATGGCTCGTCAGCCGGTCGCGCCGTCCGTCAGGCGGCCGCACCGTTCCGGCGGGCGGCGGCATCCGCCTCCAGCAGCTTCTCCGCCCCGTCCGCGACCTTGCCGCTGCCGATCGCCAGCACACCGATGGCCACGACCAGGATCACGGTGGAGAGCCAGACCATCGTGCTCACCGGCAGGGTGTAGGCGCCGACCACCCGCAGCAGCGAGTCAACCAGCAGTCCGGCCCCCCACAGCAGGGTCGCGTTGGTGATGCCGCGGCGGAACTCCGGCGAGGTTTCCCGCAGATGCTCCCAGGCGGCCTCCTTGTCGGGGGCGCCCTTGGTCATGAACGGGCGCATCGCGCTCGCCATGAGCGGCTGGGAGGTGAACGCGGACACCAGGAGGGAGAGCCCGACGATGCCGGTGCCCAGCGACTCCTTGGCCAGCATCAGCCTGGCGTCGCCGGTCATCAGGCTGATCCCCGCGCTGACCGCGGTGACCACCAGCATCAGCAGCGCCAGACCGTTCACCCGGCGCTCCCGCACCAGCGCGAACACGGTCCGGACCGCGGGCACCACACCGCTGATGATCAGCGAGTTCACCGAGCTCAGATGCGCACCGGAGGACAGGACGTAGTAGAGCACCAGTGGAGCGGCGACATCGATGATCAGCGGTCGGAGGGGGGAGCCGGGCTGCTCTGCCGGCTCCTGCGCCTGGTGCGCGGGGGTGCCGGCCGTCGCGGCTTTCCTCATGGTCGAGTTCTCCTAGTCTCACGTCGCCTGGTATTGCACGGTCAGGTTCCCAGTCCGGACTTGAGCGCCACTCGAGCGGGGGCGGGAGCCAGTCGATCTTCCCCCACCGGGTCACCCAGCGGGAAGGCCGCCAGGGCCCTGCGGTAGTAGTGATCGGTGCCGAAGCCCCGGGCCGCCACCTCGGGTGCCAGCCGCAGCAGCTTCTCGATCGAGATGGTGTGTCCGTCCCCCGCCTCTTGGTACTCGCGGTGGGCCCGCACCCCCATGGCGTCCTCCAGCCAGTCCACGATGGACTCGACCGGCACCGAGCCGCCGGAGGCCACGTTGACCGTCTCGCCGCTCAGCCCGAGGGTCAGCAGTCGGTCGATGACGGCCACCGCGTCCTCGACCGCGATCAGGTCGCGGGCGGCGCCCCGGTGGATCCGCACCCGGCCCTCGCGGACCTGGCGGGCCAGCACCGGCAGCAGCTGGTGCGCCGGCTGCCCGGGGCCGACCAGGTGACCGAGCCGGAGCACCAGGTGGTCCGCGCCCGAGGCGGCGAGCTGCCGTTCCATCGCCAACTTGTGCGTGCCGTACGGGGTGAGGGGCCGCACCGGCAGGTCCTCTGCCGCGGGCCCCACCACCCGTCCGTACATCCCCGAGGAGGCGGTGGAGAACAACAGCAGGCGCCGGCCGGTCGCCGCGCAGCGCGCGGACACCTCACGCAGCAGGTCCGACTCGCGCTGGAAGTCGGCGGCCGAGGTGCCGCTGGCCCAGGACACTCCGGCGGCCAGGACGACGGTGTCCGGGTGCCGGTCGCCCAGCGGCGCGAGGTTCCGGGCGAGAAACCCGTTTCCCACGATGTGCATGACTCAGTCCTGATCTCAAGGGGGGCGGTGGACAGACGGGCCGGGGCCTCAGCGGGCCGCGACGGCCTCGAGGACCTCCTCGGCCGCCGCCCGGTCCTCGCCGGCCCGCACGTGCAGCCGGTCGAGCGCCTCCCACGGGGAGTCCGTGTCGAGGCTCGCGCCACCGGCGGCCAGATAGCCGTCCGGGCGGATCAGCAGCCAACTCCCCGGCGCGGCGGCCAGGTCGGTGGCCAGCCGGTCCTGCGGGTCGGCCAGTGCGCCGGGGACCCGCGGGTCGCCGCCCGCGCCCGGCACCACCGTGCGCACCCGGACCGTGCCCCGGTACTCCTCGGCCAGCTCGTCCAGCACCTCCAGCGCGGCATGGTCACGCGGCCCGGCGAAGGAGAGCAGGGTCCAGGCGGGCTCGCGGAGTTCGGCGAGCAGCGCGCGCCATCCCGGGGACTCCTCGGCCGCCCGGGCGGTCACCCGGGAGAGACGCGAGCCGGGCGGCACCACGCCGTCCCGGTGCGCGGCGGCCAGGGTGACCGGGCCGTCCGCGTAGCTCAGGTCCAGCGCGGACATCCCGCCCATGATCTTCCGCTCGATCTTCGACTTCAGAGGTCGGACGTTGCGCACGACGGTGAAGAGCGCGCGCAGCGCGGCGGCCGCGTAGCGGTTGCGCAGCTGCACCAGGACGGTGGCGAACCTGGTGGAGGCGAGCAGCCCGGCGCCGACCGGCACCCGCTCGGTGCTGTAGGAGCCCAGCAGCTCCTCCTCGGCGCGGCCCTGGAGGACGGCGGCGAGCTTCCAGGCCAGGTTGTAGGCGTCCTGGACCCCGGTGTTCATGCCCTGCCCGGAGGCCGGGCTGTGCACGTGCGCCGCGTCGCCGGCCACGAAGCAGCGGCCCTCGCGCATCGAGGGGATCATGCGCTGCTGGATGGTGAAGACCGACACCCAGGTCGGCGGCTCGACCCGGGCCGGTCGCCCGGTGCCCGCCGTGATCTTGCGGGCGAAGCGCCGGGCGACGGCCTCGTCGTCGCCGTCGTAGCTGGCGTCACGGGTGTCCAGCAGCCGCCACTTGCCGGTCTCGGGGAAGGGCACCAGCATCACGGTGCCCTCCCTGGTGCGCATCCAGTGGATGCTGTCGGTGGGCAGGTCGACGTCGACCACCGCGTCCGCGATCAGCCAGGTCTCGCTGCTGTCGCCGAGCAGCGGCAGCCCGAGCCGCTTGCGCACCGTGCTGTGCCCGCCGTCGGTGCCGACCAGCCAGGCGCAGTGCACGGTCTCGGTGCTGCCGTCGGGGTGGCTGAGCTCGGCGCGCACGCCGCTGCCGGTGTCCGCGAAGTCGGTCAGCCGTACCCCCCACTCGACCTCGACGCCCTGCCGGGCCGCCGCCCCGCGCAGCACCTCCTCGGTGATGGCCTGGTCGACCATCAGGGTGAACGGGAAGCGGGTGGGCAGCCGGCTGTAGTCGGTGTCGAAGCGGACCAGGCGGCGGCCGTTCTGGTGCAGGGTGAAGTGCTCGACGCGCCGGCCGCGGGGCAGCAGCTCGGTCAGCACGCCCATCTGGTCGTAGGTCTCCAGGGTGCGGGCGTGGGTGGCCAGGGCCCGGCTGGTGACGGCGGGTCCGGCCGCGGCGTCGACCAGCCGTACCCGCACGCCGTGACGGGCCAGTTCGTGTGCGGCGGTGAGACCGACCGGGCCGGCGCCGACCACCAGTACCTCGGGCCCGGCGCCGGGTCGCTGCGTGGTCACGCCTGCTCCTTCCGGTTCTTCAGGGGCTTCCACCAGCCCGGGTTGTCCCGGTACCAGGCGACGGTGTCGGCCAGGCCCTGCTCGAAGGGGATCCGCGGTGCGTAGCCCAGCTCGGTGCCGATCTTGGACTCGTCCAGCGAGTAGCGCAGGTCGTGGCCCTTGCGGTCGGCGACCCGGCGCACGCTGCTCCAGTCGGCGCCGCACAACTCCAGCACCTTCTCGGTGATCTGGCGGTTCGTCTGCTCGTTGCCGCCGCCCACGTTGTAGATCTCGCCGGCCCGGCCGCCGGTGAGCACCAGCTGGATGGCCCGGCAATGGTCGTCCACGTGCAGCCACTCGCGGACGTTGTTCCCCTCGCCGTACAGCGGGACCGGCAGGCCCTCCAACAGGTTGGTGACGAAGAGCGGGATCAGCTTCTCCGGGTGCTGGTACGGGCCGTAGTTGTTGGAGCAGCGGGTGATCGACAGGTTCAGGCCGTGGGTGCGCCAGTAGGCGCGGGCGACCAGGTCGGAGCCGGCCTTGGAGGCGGCGTAGGGGGAGTTGGGCAGCAGCGGCCACTCCTCGGTCCAGGAGCCCTGCTCGATCGAGCCGTACACCTCGTCGGTGGAGACGTGCACGACCCGCTCGACCCCGCCGCGCAGGCAGGCCTCCAGCAGGGTCTGGGTGCCCCCGACGTTGGTGCGGACGAACTCCGCGCCGGACTCCACGGACCGGTCGACGTGCGACTCGGCGGCGAAGTGCACCACGGCGTCGTGTCCCGGCAGCAGCTCGGCCAGCAGCGCGGCGTCGCAGATGTCGCCCTGGACGAACTCCAGCCGCGGGTCGGCGGAGGGCAGGTTGTCGCGGTTGCCCGCGTAGGTCAGCTTGTCCAGCACGGTGACGCGGGCGTCCTCGTAGCCGGCGTAGCCGCCGGCCAGCAGGGTGCGGACGTAGTGCGAGCCGATGAAGCCGGCGCCGCCGGTGACCAGGATCCTCATGCCGCGACCTCGATTCGGGTGTGGTCGCCGACGACCAGACGGTGGGTACGGGTGTGTGAGTCGCCGCTGCTGACGGCGGCGGAACGGCCGATGACGGACCCCTGCACGGCGTGCACTCCGGACACCGAGGCGCCGTCAAGCGCGATCGAGTAGCCGATGTGGGTGTCGCGCAGCACCACGTCCTGGCCGATCGAGGTGTGCGGGCCGATCCGGCTGTCCTCGACCAGGCTGTCCGGACCGACGATCGCCGGGCCCTCGATGTGCGAGCGCACCACCCGGGCCCCGGGCGCCACGACGACCGGGCCGATCAGCACGCTGTCGTCGTCCACCTGGCCCTCGATCGAGCGCACCAGCTGGTCGAGCAGCTCGCGGTTGCAGTCCAGCACGTCCTCGACCCGGCCGGTGTCCTTCCAGTAGCCGGTGTACGTCTCGGCGCGCACCTCCGCGCCGGAGGCGACCAGCCACTGCACCGCGTCGGTGATCTCCAGCTCGCCGCGCGCACTGGGCTCGATGGAGTCGACGGCCAGGTGGATCGCCGGGGTGAAGAAGTAGACGCCGATCATCGCCAGGTCGCTGCGCGGTTGCTGGGGCTTCTCCACCAGCCGCTCCACCCGTCCGTCGGCGGCCAGCTCGACCACGCCGAAGGCCCGCGGGTCGGCGACCTGCTGGACGACGACCTGGGCGGCCGGACGCGTCCGGCGGAACCGCTCGGCGGCCTCGGTGACGCCGTCGGGGAGCATGTTGTCGCCGAGGTACATCACGAAGTCCTCGTCGCCCAGGAAGTCGCGGGCGACCTGCACGGTGTGGCCCAGCCCGCGGGGCGCGTCCTGGCGCAGGTAGCTGATCCGCAGGCCGAGTTCGGAGCCGTCGCCGAGGACGCCGGCGATCTCCGCCCCGCGCTCGCCGACGATGATGCCGACGTCGGTGACGCCGATGTCCCGGATGTTCTGCAGCACATGCTCGAGCACCGGTTTGTTGGCGATCGGGATGAGCTGCTTGGGCATGGAGTAACTGAACGGCCTCAGGCGGGTTCCGGTCCCGCCGGACAGCACCAGAGCCTTCATCGGAGCTCCCTTTCTCACGGTAGACGTACGGGATGTGCGGTAGGTCGGTGGTGGGCGGCTCAGGCCACGGCCCCGAGGCCGGCGCCGGCCGGTCGGCGTGCCAGTACGGCCAGGAGGTCCTCGAAGCGGTCGAGCACCTCCTCCAGCCTGGCCCGCGTCACGGGGTCCGGCGCGCGTCGCCCGTCGGGGCCGCGCAGCACCGAGTCGCCGGGCACGAAGACCGCGTCGGTGATCGCGGCCGGGCGCATCGAGGCCAGCACCGGGCGCAGCCCGTAGTCCAGGGCCAGCGCGTGCGCCATCGAGCCGCCACTGGCCAGTGGCAGCACGGTCTTGCCCGCCAGCGCGTACTGCGGCAGAACGTCGAGGAAGGCCTTGAGCAGACCGGAGTAGGCGGCCTTGTAGACGGGGGTGGCCAGCACGACGGCGTCGGCGTCGGCCACCCGGGCCAGGGCGTCGCGCAGTGCCGGATCGCCGGTGTCGGCGCCCAGCAGCGCGTGCGCCGGGAGGTCGCGCAGCACCAGGGTGTCCACCCGGTGGCCGGCCGCGGCGAGCCGCCGGCAGGCGAGGGTGAGCACCTCGTGGGTCAGCGAGGCGGGGGAGGGGCTGCCGGAGACAGCCAGGATCACGGGCATGGCTTCCGCCCTTCGGTCGGGGTCGGTCCGGGGCCGCGCTCAGGCCGCGCCGGGCTGGGGCACGCCGGTCGGCGGCAGGTCCGTCGGGCCGGCCGCGAACCGCTGCCGCAGGGCGCCGACGTGTTCCAGGGAGGCCAGCACCTGGCCGGGGTCGCCGACGAAGTCCACCAGGCACGCGATCTCGTCGGCGCCGGCCGCGCGGACCCGCTCGGCGACCTCGGCAGCCTCCTCCACGGAGCCGATCAGCGAGTTGCCGGCCAGGTAGCGGTTGACGCCCAGCTCGGCGAGCTTGCGCTGAGCGGACTCGGCCGTGAGCACCGACCGGCCCTGCTTGCCGCCGCTCATCCGGCCGCCGGCGGTGACCGCGCGCGACTCCAGGTCGATGGCGGTCAGCAGGTACTCGCGCAGCCAGGCACCGCCGGTCTCGCGGGCCGCCGCGGCGTCCTCGGCGAGGTAGGTGTGCATCATCACCGTGACCTTGCCCGGGCCCTGCCAGCCGTGCTCGGCCCGCGCCTCGCGGTAGAGCGCGACCTTGTCGGCCAGCGACTCGGGATCCTGGTTCTCCAGGTGGGTGAGGACGTTGCAGCCCAGCCGGCCGGCTTCGCGGAAGGTCTCCGCACTGCGCGAGGCGGTCACCCAGATCTCCAGCTCCCGCTGCACCGGCCGCGGGAAGACCTCCAGGGTCACCTCCTTGCCCAGCGGGTCGGGCCCGGTCCAGGTGCCGGTGCGCCAGGCCTCGCGGATCGCCGTCACGTCGGCGGTCATCCGCTCGCGCCGTCCCTCGTACTGGCCGGGGGCGAGCACGAAGTCGTTGACGTTCCAGCCGGAGCCGACCGAGATCGCGGTCCGGCCACCGGACAGCCCGTCGACCATCGCGAAGTCCTCGACCACGCGGGCGGTCGGGTGCAGCGGGGTGACCACGCTGCCGGCCCGTATCTGGATCCGCTCGGTGACCGCGGCGATCGCCGCGGAGGAGACCGCGGGGTTGGGGAAGGCGCCGCCGAAGCGGTGGAAGTGCCGCTCGGGGGTGGAGACGAAGCCGAGGCCGAGCGCGTCGGCACGCCGCGCGCAGTCCAGCATCAGCCCGTAGGTCTCGCGCACCCGGTCGCCGAGCGCGGCGAAGAAGAACACCCCGAACTCGAGCCCGGTTCCGCCGTCCTGCCGGTGGGTCGCATGCATTGGCCGCCTCCTGAGCCCGTCGGAGCAGCGTCTCGGCGGGGTCGCGTCGTCAGTGGTGCGCCCACCGTGGCCCGGCGGCCTCGACAGCCGCTGGAACGAGGGTCGTGCGGGGCGCGGATCCCGGCCGGCCCCGGTGTAGCGGCGCTCCAGTTCTGCTCCACCGCGGCTGGCGACGATCGGTGCCGGTCCTACGGGAGGAGAGTCATGCGCTGGGACGACATCCATGTCGCCGCGGTGGGCACCTGGCTGCCGGAGCCGGTCTCCGCGGCGCAGGCGGTGCGGGACGGACGGTACACCAGAGAGCGGTACGAGACCTTCGGCTACGAGTCGGTGCTGCGGGCGGACGGCGTCGCCCCGCCCGACATGGCCGTGTTCGCCGCGGAGAGCGCGCTCAAGCGCTCAGGTGTGGCACCCGCGGAGTTCAGCCTGCTGATCCACGGCAGCCTGTGGTTCCAGGGCCTGGACATCTGGCCCACCGCGTCCTACGTCGCGCAGCGCACCGTCGGCCGCCACGTACCCGCCCTCGACGTGCAGCAGCGCTGCAACATCGGCGTCAGCGGCATCGAACTGGCCGCCGCGCACCTGGCGTCCGGGCTGCGCGGCGGCAGCGCGGTGATGCTGACCACCGGCGACCGGTGGAGCGAACCCGCCGTCAACCGCTGGAACCTGCACGACATGAGCGCCTACGGGGACGGCGGAACCGCCGTGGTGGTCTCCCGGCAGGGCGGCTTCGCCCGGCTGCTGTCCACCGCGACCGCCGCCGACAACTCCCTGGAGGGCCTGGCCCGCGGCGACCAGCCGCTGCTGGCGGCCTCGCCCGCCGCGATCGAGCCGATCGACCTGACGCGACGCTCGCACGAGTACCTCAGCGCCGGCGACGAGGACGAGATCACCATGCGGATCGCCCGCACCATGATGCGGGCCAAGAAGGAGGCCCTCGCGGACGCGGGGCTGGCCACCGAGGACCTGGCCAAGGTCGTCACCCCGGCGACCGGCCGCCGCAAGGGCGAGCACCAGGTGCACCATCTGCTCGGCGTCACCGAGGAGCAGACCACCTGGGACTACGGCCGCACCACCGGCCACGTCGGCGGCGGGGACTGGGCCGCGGGCCTGGCCCACCTGGTGGAGAACCGGGCCGTCACGCCCGGCGACAAGGTCATGCTCTTCGGCGGCGGAGCGGGCTACACCTGCACCGTCGCCGTCCTGGAGATCGAGGAGGTTCCGCAATGGTGACCGCGGTCGAGACCCGCACCCCCGCGCAGCCGCCGACCGCCGCGGACACCGTCCCCGGCCTGCTGGCGGCAGCGGTCGCCGCCCGCCCCGACGCGCCTGCGGTCCGGGACCGGTCGGGCGTCTGGAGCTACGCCGAACTCGACAGCCGGGCACGGGCGTTCGCCAGCTGGCTGGCGGCCCAGGGGGTGGCTCGCGGCGACCGGGTGCTGGTCCGGCTCGGCAACACCCGCGAGTTCGTCGCGATCCTCTTCGGCACGCTGCGCCACGGCGCGGTCTGCGTGCCCGTCAATCCGGCGATGAAGCGCTTCCACCTCTCCTCGGTGACCGCCGACAGCGACCCGGCGCTGGTGATCGCCCAGGGCGAGGACGCCGGCCTGCTGGCCGAGCTCACGGACCGTCCGGTGTGGGAACTGGCCGACGCCTGGCGGCAGGTGGAACTGCTGGCCGCGGCACCCGAGAGCGCACCGGACGCCGAGCTCTCGCCCGACGACCTCGGACTGCTGATCTACACCTCGGGCAGCACTTCGGCCCCCAAGGCCGTGGTCAGCCCGCACGCCCCGGTCCTCTTCGCCACCCGCGCCATCGCCGCCGTGCTGCGCTACCGTCCCGAGGACGTGGTGCTGGTGGCCATCCCGCTCTCCTTCGACTACGGGCTCTACCAGGTCTTCCTGTCGGTCCTGGCCGGCGCCCAGGTGGTGCTGACCGAGCCCGACCACCATCTGCGACTGCTCGGCACCCTGCACGAGCAGCGGGTGACCGTGGTGCCGGTGGTGCCCTCGCTCGCCGAGATGCTGCTGCGCCTGGCCGGCCGGGACAAGCGCACGCCCCCGCCGGTGCGCCTGTTCACCAACACCGGCGCCGCGCTGACCGCGCCCGTCATCACCGCGCTGCGCCGCACCTTCCCGCAGGCCCAGGTCGCCCCGATGTTCGGCACCACCGAGTGCAAGCGGATCACCGTGCTGGAACCGGACGGTGACCTCGCCAAGCCCGGTTCGGTGGGGCCCGCGCTGGCCGGCACCGAGGTGCTGATCCTGGACGAGGACGGCAGGCCGCTGCCCGCCGGTGAGATCGGCGAGATCGCGGTGCGCGGCCCGCACGTGATGGCCGGGTACTGGCGGGCCCCGGAGATCACCGCCCAGCGGTTCCGGACGGACCCGGTGACCGGACGGGTCACCCTGCACACCGGCGACTACGGCCAGCTGGACGCCGACGGGCACCTCTACTTCCAGGGCCGGCGTGACGACCTCTTCAAGCGCCGCGGTACCCGGATGAGCGTCCTGGAGATCGAGCAGGCCGCCCTGGACGTCCCCGGGGTGTACGCGGCCGCCGTGATCCCGCCGGGCGACGGTGTGGACCTGACCGTCTTCGCGGTCACCGAGCTGGCCCCGGACGAGGTGATCGGGCAGCTCGCCGACCGGCTGGAGGAGGCGAAGGTCCCAGCCGACTGCCAGGTGCTGACCGCGCTTCCGCTCACCCCGAACGGCAAGACCGACCGACAGCTGCTGCGCCGCCGCGCGGCCGGCCAGCCGGACTGACGGACAGCCAGACCGATGGAAACCGGACGAGTCGGACCGACCGCCGGCCGAACTGACGAAGGAGGCTCCCCTCATGGCGGACCAGTGGGATGATCGTTTCGCGAACCTGCTCACCGCAGTGCTGCCGAAGGCCGCCCGCACCACCCCGCTCACCCCCGACCTCGACCTGAAGAAGGCGGGCCTCGACTCCCTCGCCACCATCGAGCTGCTGGTGTCGCTCGAGGCGGAGTACGGGGTCGAGCTGCCGGAATCAGCCCTCAACGGCGAGACCTTCGCCACCCCCGCCGCGCTGTGGCGGGTCCTCGGACAGCACACCACCCCAGCCACGGCCGGCCGACCGGCCGTCTGAACACCAGCGGCGGCACGAGAGTGCCGCGGTCAGGAGAGAACCGATGAACAACCCCGTCGTCCACATCATCATCGCCGTCGCCGCCATCTGGGTGATCGCCACCGTGTACAGCAAGACCATCGGCAAGAAGAAGAAGTGACCCGCCCGGCCGCCCTCCCGGTGGCCCGGCGGACGGAGAGGCGGGTCCCCCGGTGGGTGGGCCCGCCTCCGTCGTTCCGGCCGAACCGCTCCGTCCGCCCCGCGTCGCCGCCGCGGGGCCGCCGGCTCAAGTCGTTCGCGAGGCCCGCCCCATGGCGGACCGCCACGCTCGGTGGTGAGACGGACCGAGTGACCGAGGACGAGCCGTGAGGAGCGCGGATGCGCGTACTGATGACGACCAGCCCGCTGCCCGGGCAGCTGGCCCCGATGGTGCCACTGGCCTCGGCACTGCGGGACGCCGGCCATGAGGTCCTGGTGGCGGGGCAGCCCGACGTCCAGCACGTCGCCCACGCCGCGGGGCTCGAAGCCGTCAGCGTCGGCGGCTGGTACCACGCCGAGGACGTCGTGCTGGCCGACCTGCCGCCGGGGTGGCGGCCGATCCAGGTGCACGGGCGCCCCTCCGCGGCGGGACTGGCGGCCGGGGTCAAGGGTCTGGCCGGCCATGCCCGCTATCTGACGCCCCGCTACCTGGAGCTGGCCCGCGAGTGGCGGCCCGACCTGGTGGTGGCGGACCAGTTGGAGTACGCCTCACTGTTGGTGGCCGGCGCGCTGGGCGTCCCCGTGGTCCATCACCGCGCGGGGGTCGACCCGTTGTCGGCCGGACTGCGCGGACCGGCCGCGTTCTTCCTGAACGGCCTCGCCCGCCGACTGGATCTGGAGCGGCTGCCCACGCCGGACCTGGTGCTCGACCCCTGCCCGACCCAGCTGCAGCACAGCAGCGCCGCGCCGGGCCGGCCGATTCGCCACCTTCCCCCCGGTACCGGCCCAACCCGGCCGGCCGGCGACGCCGACCGGCCGGTGGCGGTGGTGTTCGGCGCCCGGGCGCTGGCCCTGCGAGCGCTCCCGCTGCTGCGGCTGCTGCTGTCCGCCCTCGGCCAGCTGCCCGCGGCCCGCGCGGTGGTCGCGGTGCCCGCCGGGTACCGGGCCGAGCTCGGCGAGCCCCCGGCCGGTGTCCGGTTCGTCGACCCGGCGCCGCCGCCGGAGCTGCTGGCGGCCTGCGCCGCCGTGGTCCACTGCGGCGGCAACGGCGCCACTCTGGCGGCGACCGGCCTCGGCCTGCCGCAGCTGGTGCTTCCCCAGCTCCAGGAGCAGTTCGCGACCGGTGACGCGCTGGCCACCGCGGGCGCCGGGATCACCCTCGACTCCGCCGCCGCACAGGACGACCCGGCCCGGCTGCGATCCGCCCTCGAGCGACTGCTGGCGGAGCCCGAGCTGCGCGCCAACGCCGCCGGACTCGCGGACGTCATGGCCGCGATGCCGGCGCCGGCCGACGTCGTCGGCCAGCTGGAGCGGTTGGTGGACCACGCGCGCTGACCCCCGGCACCCCCTCTTGACGCACCGCATGACGCATCGCAACCCAACGGAGGAACCAGCATGACCCAAGGCAGTACGCAAGCCGCGGCGCCCGCCGCGGCCCCACCGGACGCGGGGATGAACGGCAGGCAGGTGCGCCTCTTCGTGATGGGCGCGCTCGCTGCCATGCTGCTCTCCTTCCTGGACGAGAACATCGTCAGCAGTGCCGCCTGGCAGATCACCAGGACCCTCGACCCGGCGCACGGGCTGAGCCGGCTGCCCTGGCTGATCACCGCGTACGTGCTGGGCGCCACGGCCTGCCAGCCGCTGTACGGCCGGCTCTGCGACGTGTTCGGCCCCAAGCGGGTCTACCTGGGTGCGCTGGCCGTCTTCCTGGCGGGCAGCGTGCTGTGCGGGCTGGCGCAGTCCATGAGCCAGCTGATCGCCTTCCGCGCGCTCCAGGGTCTGGGCGGTGGCGGCATCATGAGTATCACCCTGATCATCATCGCCACCCTGATCCCGGCCCGGCAGCGGACCGGTGGCGCGGGGCTCGGCGGCGGCCTGGTCGCGCTGGGGATCGTTGTCGGCCCGCTGGTCGGCGGCTTCCTGTGCGAGCACCTGTCCTGGCGCTGGATCTTCTACATCAACCTGCCGCTGGGCCTGCTGGCCATCGCGGGCACCGTGTTCGGCCTGCGCCTGCCCGCGCGCCGCAGCGACCACCGGGTCGACGTGTTCGGCGCGGTGCTGGTCACCGTCGGTGCGTCGGCGCTGCTGCTGATCGCCCGCTGGGCCGGCACCAGCTACGCCTGGGGCTCGCCGGTGATCCTCTCCCTGGCGGGCGGTGCGGTGCTGGTGCTCGCGCTCTTCGGCTGGTGGGAGTCGCGGGTCGCCGAACCGCTGCTGCCGATGTCGCTCTTCCGCGACCCGGTGTTCCGGATCGCCGCGCCGCTGCAGTTCATCGGTGGCTTCACGGTGTTGGCGGCGCCGGTGTACGTGGTCACCTATCTGCAGATCGCCCGGGGGGTCAGCGTTCTGGGCGCCAGCGTGCGGCTGTTGCCGATGGCGCTCGGCGTGGTGATGGTGATGTTCGCCTCCGGCAGGCTCATCGGCCGGTTCGAGCGGTTCAGGCCGGTGCTGGTCCTCAACACCGCGGTCGCGGCGCTGGCGCTGGCGCTGCTGGGCCTGATCAACCCGCACACCACCTGGTGGCAGGTGAGCCTGCTGCTGGTGCCGCTGGGCTTCGGGCTCGGGGGAGTGGTCCAGGTCACGCTGCAGACCGTGCAGGCCGCGGCCGAGCCGGAGCGGCTCGGCGTGGTCACCTCGGGGGCCCGCTTCTTCATGATGCTCGGCAGTGGGTTCGGCGCCGCCGTGCTGGGCGAGGTGCTGGCCGACCGGTTGCACGCGCTGCTGCCCGGTGGGCTGGCCGCCGCCGACCACGCCACGGGCGCCCGGGCCTATGCCTCGGCCACCGCGACCACGTTCCTGGTGGCGGCCGGGATCATGCTCGTCGGGCTGCTGCTCGCTCTCGCGCTGCCGGACGTGCGGTTGGAGCCGGAGGCGGAGGTGGCCGCCGAGCCGCAGCCGACCGCGGAGTCCGAGCCACTGGTGGAGGAGCCTTCCTCTGCGGAGCCTTCCTCTGCGGAGCCGGTCCGCGAGGAGTCGGCCCAGGACGAGCGGAGCGCTCCGGCCGAGGCCCTGTCAGCGGTCTGACGCTCCATCGTCGCCAGTCAACAGTCAGTCACCTCGACGCCCCGTCCCCGCTGGGGGCGGGGCGTCCTCACGCAAGGGGAGAACCATGCGCGTCCTCATGCTCAACACCCCGGTGCCCACCCATTTCGCGCCGCTGGTCCCGCTGGCCTGGGCGTTGCGCGCGGCCGGTCACGACGTGGTGGCCGCCGTCCAGCCCGACGTGGTCGGCGCCGCGCTCTCGGCCGGCCTGCACACGGTCGGCATCGGCGACCCGTACCACGTGGACGACCTGCTGCGGGGCGGCCTGCCGGAGGGCAAGCGGCTTCGGGAGGTACGCGACCGGCCGGGGCCCGAGGGCCTCGCCGGTGGCGCCCGGGTCTGGATGATGCACGCCAAGTACCTGCTGCCGGAGCACCTGGACTTCGCCCGGTACTACCGGCCCGACCTGATCCTGGCCGACATGTTGGAGTACAGCTCGCTGGTGGTCGGCGGTGTGCTCGGCGTGCCCGTGGTGCACCACCGCT
Source organism: Kitasatospora sp. NPDC024654 (assembly GCF_055559155.1). Taxonomy (NCBI): domain Bacteria; kingdom Bacillati; phylum Actinomycetota; class Actinomycetes; order Kitasatosporales; family Streptomycetaceae; genus Kitasatospora; species Kitasatospora sp. NPDC024654. The sequence goes on along the minus strand of NZ_JBVHLF010000019.1, from coordinate 58,410 downwards.
GGGGCGTGGACCCGATCTCGACGGGCGCCCGTGGCGCGGCCCGGACCACCCTGCGGTCCACCTGCGAACGGCTCGGTCTGCCCGGCCTGCCCGACCCGACGCTGCTGTTGGACGCCACCCCCGAGGAACTGCGGCTGCCCGGCAACGAACCCGGCCGGCCGATCCGGTTCGTCCCCTACAACGGCCCCGGGGAGTTGCCCGGTTGGCTGCACCGGGAGAAGCCGGCCGGCCGCCGGGTGGTGGTGTCGCTGGGAACCAGCACGCTCGATCTGGGCGGGGTGCCGCTGCTGCGCACCATCCTGCTCGCCTTCGCCGGGCTGCGGGACGTCGAGGCACTGGCGACGGTGCCGCGGCGGTTCCGTGCCGAGCTGGGCCGACTCCCCGACAACGTCCGGCTGATCGACCCGGTGCCGCTCCACCCGCTGCTGGGCGGCTGCGACGCGGTGATCCACCACGGCGGGGCCGGGACCATGATGACGGCGGTCGCCGCCGGGCTGCCGCAGCTGGTCCTGCCGCAGATCATGGACCAGTTCCCGCACGGCGACCAGCTGGCCGCCGCCGGCGCCGGTCTCACCATCGCCGACCTGGCCGGACAGGACAACCCCGGGCGGCTGGCCGCGGCCCTGACGGAGCTGCTGGACGACCCGGCCTACCGGCGGCGGGCCCGCGTCCTGGCCCGCTCCCTTGAGCGGATGCCCTCCCCGGCCCGGGTCGCCGAGGACCTGGCGGCGCTGGTCTGACCGCCCTTCACGGCACGACGGCCGAGGACCGGGCTTCCCGTCATCGGGAGGCCCGGCCCTCGGCCGTGGGGGAGTTCGCTCAGCCGGTGAACAGCTCGGCGGCGATCCGGATCGCCGGATTGCCGTAGGCGATCCGGCGCAGGATCCTGCCGTACGCCGGAGTGTGCCTGAGCAGCGCGGCGAGCAGGGGGCGCACCCGGGTCGCGACCACACCGCGGCCCAACATCGCCCTGCTCTGGAGCAGTTGCATCCGGGCCACCCCGGCGATGTCCGCGGCCCGGTCCCGCTCGAACGCCGACAGGAACCCGGCGCTGGCGTCCCCCTTGTTGAGCGAGTCGACCAGCAACGGGTGCAGCAGCACGGCGTCCTGGATCGCCAGGTTGATGCCCTGCGCGCCGATCGGGCTGTGGGTGTGGGCCGCGTCACCGATGCACACCAGACCGTCCACGGCCCAGCGCTCGGCCCGGCCGGAGAACACGTCGAGCAGGCTGAGGTCCTTGAACGAGGTGATCTGCTGCCGGATCAGGTCCGCGTACGGCGGCACCGCGCGGGCCAGTTCCTCCCTGACGTGGTCCAGTCCCCGCTCGGCGACCGCCTGGTAGCCCTTGTGCGGCAGCGTCCAGCCGATCTGCACCTTGTCCGGCCAGGACTCGTACACCAGGACCGGGCTGCCGCCGGACCGGAACACCCGGACGTCCCGCGCCGGGGCGGGCCCGTCCGGCCGGGGCTCGGGCACCGACAGCTTGAACCACAGCACGTCGAGGTCGAAGACGTCGTCGCGCCCCGCCTCGATACCGGCCAACCGCCGCAGCTTGGAGAACCGCCCGTCGGCGGCCACCACGCAGTGCGCCCGCACCTGGCAGCCGCCCGAAGGGCCGTCGGCGGTGACGCCGGTGATCCGGCCGTCGGGAGAGCTGAGCAGCGTGCTCGCCCGCCGCCCGTCCAGATACTGGAAGCCATCGAACTCCTCGCAGCGCGACAGGAGTTCGTCCAGCACATGGGCCTGCGGGATGCTCAGCAGATGGTCGTAGGGGGCGGGCAGCGCGCGGTAGTCGATGTCGAGCAGCACTCTGTCCTGCTCGACCAGGCGGAACCGGGAGTGTTCGTGGCAGCCACGGGCCCGCGCCCCGGCCAGCACGCCCAGCTCGTCCAGCAGCCGCATCGCGCCCGGCTGCAGGATCTCCCCGCGGAACTCGCGCCGGTGCGCCCGGGACCGCTCCACCACCGCCACCCGGGCCCCGGACTTGAGCAGCAGCAGCGCCAGCACCAGGCCGGCGGGGCCGCCCCCGACGACGCAGATGTCTGTGTGCACTTCCTGTGCTGCGGTCGCCGCGGTGTCCTGGGCGACGTCGGTCAGCGTACGCATCGGCGCGTCCTCCTTCGGTTCGCGCGGCTCAGACCCGGGCCGCCTCGGGAGCACGGGTCCCGGCGACCGCCGAGCCGGTGACCGTGCGGACGTCGGCGAGCGCGGAGAGCGCCGCGTACTGGGGGAGCGCCTGGGCCGCGTCGAGCGCCGTCGCGTCGGCCCAGGCGGCGGCGGCCGTGTAGTGGCCGGGGCGGACCAGCGAGCGGGCCAGGTCCAGCCAGCCGAACCCGTCGAGCTCCGCGGCGGCCTCGGCGAACGCGCGGTAGGCGGCCTCGAACCCGTCCGCCTCGCCGATCGCGTCGATGAAGGAGACGGTCAGCAGCGGCGCTTCGGCGTGGCCGTCGACGCGCAGCACGGCGAGCGACGGGTCGGCCTCGACGTCCACGATCTGGTGGAACTCCTCGGCATGCGCCTGGAAGGTCTCGCTGGCCAGCACCTGCTGGAAGTCCTCGGGCGTGGCCCACCAACCGAGGTTGACGTAGCCGTCGCTGTTCTCGTGCCGGCGCACCGCCTGGTGGGCGCGGAAGCCGTCGCGGGAGCGCATCCACGCGACGTGGCCGAGGAAGTGCTGCTCGAACTGCTCCGCCTGCGCGGGGTTCTTCAGGGTGAAGGTGTTCACCACGGTGAACTCGGGCATGGTTACCGCCTCTTCATGATGACTGGGATGTGAAGCCGGATGACTGCTGCGGGGCGCCGGGGACCGGCGGGCCCGGAGGTGCTGACGCGGGATCAGGCCGGAACGAGGCCGACCCGCTCGGCCAGTTCGTCGCGCAGCACCCGGCGCTGGATCTTGCCGTTGCCGTTGCGCGGCACGGACTCCACCGCGACGGCGTGCCGCACCCGCTGGTAGTAGGGGAGCGTGGGGTTGACCTCGGCCAGCACGTCCTCGGGGCGCAGGTCGCCCCGGAGCACCAGCAGCGCGCCGGCCACCGAGGAACTGAACGGGTCCGGCAGGTCGACCACGACCGCCTCGCGGACCGCGGGGTGCGCCAGCAGGGCCCGCTCCACCTCGGAGGGGGCGACCAGGAAGTTGTCGCACTTGAAGACGTCCTTGAGGCGGTCCACCAGGAACAGCCGCCCCTCGGCGTCGATCCGGCCGGCGTCCCCGGTGGAGAACCAGCCGTCGGCGTCCAGCCCGGTGCCGTCCAGGTAACCCGCCATCACCTGCGGGCCGCGCACCTGGACCTCGCCGGTCTCGCCCGCGACGAGCGGGGTGCGTCGCTCGATGTCCACGACCCGGCACTCGGTGCCCGCCACCGGGCGGCCCACCGAGCCGTGCACCGGCTGGTCGGGGTCGTCGCTGTGGGTCAGCGGCGAGGTCTCGGCCAGCCCGTACCCCTGGAAGACCGGGACACCGAACCGTTCGGTGAGCCGGGCCGCCGCGGGCACCGGCAGTGCCGAGCCGCCGGAGGCGATCCGGGTGACGGTGCGGAGCGTGAAGCTCTCCAGGGCGGGGTCCACGGCGAGCCGGGCGAGCCGGACCGGGAGGCTGTAGTAGTGCGTGGCGCCGTAGCGGTTGGCGGCCGCCAGCGCCTCGGCCGGGTCGGGGCCGGGGAGGAGCACCTGGGTGGCGGCGGCGTGGACCGCCGAGTTCAGGTGCATCGGGTGGTAGGTCGGCAGGTGGTTGAGGGTGACGGAGTCGCCGTCCAGCCGGTGGGCCTCGGCGATCTGGGCGGCGTTCACCGTCAGGTTGCGGTGGGTGAGCCGGACCGCCTTGGGCAGGCCGGTGGTGCCACTGGTGAACTGTAGGCAGGCCACGTCCTCCGGGTCGGCGTCGGAGGGCCGCGGCGCCGGACCGCCGGGGCGGGGCGCGGCCAGCGCCTCGATGGTCGGAGCCGGCGCGCCGGGTGCCACCGCGTCGCCGATCAGGACGACGTGGCGCAGCTCGGGGAGCCGGTCGAGCAGAGGGGCGAGCCGGCCGTGCAGCGCGGCGTCGACGAACGCCACACGGGCCTTGCTGACCGAGAGCACGTGCAGCAGGCCCTCCTCGCGCAGCAGCGGGTTGACCACCGCCGCGACCTGCCCGGCGCGCATCGCCGCGTAGTAGGCGACGGCGAAGTCCGGGTGTAGCACCGAGCCCACGGCGACCGTGCCGCCCGGCTCGGGGAGCAGCTCGCGCAACGCCGCCGCCACCGCGGAGACCTGGCGATCCAGCGCCGCGAAGCTCACCGTGCGGCCCTCCGCGACGACGGCCGTCCGCTCGCCGGCGCGCCGGGCCGCCGCGCCGAGCAGCCCCTCGACGGTGGGGGCGGCCACCGGCGGGGGAGCGAGCGGGGCGGCCGGGGCGTTCTCAGCCACGGCGTGCCTCCGCGTACTGCCGGGCGAGGTTCATGGTGGCGGTGCTGTTGGTGCTCAGCGCGCGGTGCACGTAGGCACGGGCGTCCGCGACCGTGTTGCCCGCCCCGAGCACACCCTCGATGGTGTCGGTGCGCAGGGTGACGTCGTGCCGCGAGCTGACGTCGACCCCGGTGCCCGACGGCACGATGGTCCAGGCGCCGGTGTGGGCGGTCATCAGCGCGGGGACGGTGGTCTGCTTGTAGACGATCCGGTCGGGCGCGAAGCAGACCCGGATCGACTCGGTGGTGTGCACGGAGCCGTCCTTGGTGCTGGTGTCCATCCGCATCACCTGCACGCCCGGCGCCTCCTCGACGAGGTCGAGGGCGGCGACGTGCGGCAGCCGCTCCGGCCACAGGTCGGCCCGGTTGAGGAAGTCGAAGACGTCGGCGCCGTCCCCCTCGACGTGCACGGTGTCCGTGAAGGAGAACTCCAACTCGGAGATCCGGTCGCCCAGCTCGGCGATCTGCCGGATGCCGTCCAGCTCCTGGGCGCTGTTGCGGTCCAGGGCCTGCTGGATCCACGCCAGGTGGGCCGGGTCGTCGTCCACGGCGGCGAAGTCGTGGGTGAGGACGAGCCGGCTGCGGTCGGCGGCGATCGGGATGACGGTCCACGTGCCGCCCATCGCGGCGACCGGGTGCGTCGACACGTCCTGGCGGAAGGTGACGCGCAGCGCCTGCGGGTCCAGGGTGCGCACCGAGGTCCAGGACTTGACCTCGCCGTTGGCGGTGGCCCAGATCCTGATCCGTTCCAGGTCCGCGTCCTCCTCCAGGTGCTCGACGTGGACGTTCGGCTTGAAGCGCAACGGCCAGGTCCGGGCGTCCGCGATGATGCCGTACACCCTCGCCGCGTCCGCCGCCACCTCGACCGAGTGGGTGGTCTCGTGCTTGGTCAGCTGCTGAACCGGTACAGCCATGGTCGGTGACTCCACCTTCCTTGATCGGATGAGTAGTTGAGTGGGCGGGATCAGAAGTTGCCGAGGCCACCGCAGACGTTGAGCGCCTGCGAGGTGATGGAGGCCGCGGTGTCGGAGGCCAGGTAGCCGATCAGGCCGGCCACCTCCTGGGGGGTGGAATAGCGGCCGAGCGGGATCTTGGACTGGAACTTCGCCAGGATCTCCGCCTCGGTGGCCTGGTACGCCGCCGCGTAGCCCTGCCGGACGCGCTGCGCCATCGGCGTCTCGACGTAGCCGGGGCAGACCGCGTTGACGGTGATGCCGGTCGGGGCCAGCTCGTTGCCGAGCGCCTTGGTGAAGCCGACCACGCCGTGCTTGGAGGCCGAGTACGGGGCGCCGAGGACCACGCCCTGCTTGCCGGCCGTGGAGGCCACGTTGACGACCCGGCCCCAGCCGCGCTCCCGCGCGCCGCCCTGGGTGAGGAACTCGCGAGTCACCAGGAAGACGCTGTTGAGGTTGGTGTTGATCACGTCGTACCAGAGCTCGTCGGTGATCTCGGCGGTCACCCCGCCGCCGCTGCGGCCCGCGTTGTTGACCAGCACGTCGATCCGGCCGTAGGTCTCGACGGCGGCCGCCACCAGGGCCTTGACCGACTCGGGGTCGCGGACGTCGGCCGGGGTGCCGGCCGCCCGGTGGCCCTCCGCGCGCAGCTCCTCGACCGTCGCCTCGACGGACTCGGCGCCTCGCGCGCAGATGAACACCGCCAGCCCGGCCTCGGCCAGCGCCCGCGCCGCCTCCAGGCCGATTCCGCTGGTGGCACCGGTGATCAGGGCGACCCGCTGCTGCTCGTGAGCCATCTTGTGCACTCCTTCTCGACTGTCGTTGCCGGGCCAACCTGCCTGGGCGTCCTCGCGACGGGATCGAGCAGCACTGGACAGCACCGGCTCCGTCCGGCGTCCAGCCGCGCGCGAGGCCCGGCACGCAGGCTCGAGGACGACCGCAGACCCGCAGACAGAAGGAACCACCATGACCGCGACGGTGACGGAGCAGGCGTCGGCCACCGGCTCCGCCGAGCTCTACTTCCAGGTGCAGCAGTTCTACGCGCAGCAGATGCAGCTGCTCGACTCCGGCCGGGTGGCGGAGTGGGCCGAGACCTTCACCGTGGACGGCGTCTTCGCCGCGAACGCCAAGCCCGAGCCCACCACGGGCCGCGACGACATCGCCGCGGTGGCGGGCCAGGTGGTGCGCGACTACGACGCCCGCGGCATCCAGCGCCGGCACTGGATGGGCATGGTTGCGGTGGACCGGCACTCCGCGGACACCGTCCACGCCCGCTGCTACGCGCTGGTCATCGAGACCCCGCGGGGTGGCCAGGCCGTCATCAAGGCGAGCACTCTGTGCGAGGACGAGCTGGTCCTCGGTGAGGCCGGCTGGCTGGTGCGGCACCGGCTGATCTCGCGCGACGACCTGGGCTGAGCCCGGCCGACCCGCTTCGGCGGGCACCGATCACGGCAGTGCCACGGGACTCCCCGCCCGTGGCACTGCCGTTTCGCGTGTCCGCCGGCCCGCCCGCGGTCGCGCGGAGCGCGGGGGGGGGGGGGGGGGGGGGGGGGGGGGGGGGGGGGGGGGGGGGGGAGGGGGGGGTGGGGGGGGGGGTGGGGGGGGGGGGGGGGGGGGGGGGTG
>NZ_JBVHLF010000019.1:19145-51382 GCF_055559155.1 Kitasatospora sp. NPDC024654 | reverse complement strand
TTTTTTTTGTTTCCCTCCCCCCCTCCACAGGGGGGGAGGAGGGGGGCACCAACACGGAGGGGATCCGGGGCCCCCCCCCCCCCCTCTCTCCCCCTCGCCGTGCGTGCCACCGGCTCAGGCGGCGATCGCCGCGCCCCGGCCGTGGTGACGTTCCACCAGCTCCTCGATGTCGCGGACCAGGTCCTCCACGGTGGGCAGCGCGAGCATCTCCCGCTGCATCGCCGCGACCCGCCGGGAGTAGGCGGGGTCCTCCAGCAGGGTCCTGGTCGCCGAGCGGATCTCGTCGGGTGTGACGCTCCGCGCCGGTGCGGTCAGGCCCAGCCCGAGGTCGGTGCAGCGTTGGGCGGCGTACGGCTGGTCGTCCATGATCGGCACCAGCAGCATCGGGGTGCGGCTGCGCAGCGCTTCGCGGATCCCGCCGTGTCCGCCGTGGGTGATGAACACGTCGCAGCCGTCCAGCAGCACGGCCTGCGGGATCCAGTGGTTCACCAGCCGCACGTGCGGCGGCACGGGGCCGAAGCCGGCCGGGTCGCGGTCGGTACCGATGTGCACGATCGCGGAGCAGTCGGTCGTGGACAGCCCCTCGACGATCGCCCGCAGCGCTCGTTCGGAGAACTCCTGGAACATCGGCGTCACGGTGCCGATCGCCGCGTAGACGACGGGCTTGTCGGCGGGCAGTTCGCCGAACCAGGCCGGCATGCGCTCGTCGGTGATGTCGGGCGCGGACTGCCGGTAGTGCCGCAGGGTGCGGGTCTCCAGGTCGTCCTGGGTGTAACTGCGGGGCAGCCAGCTGACCAGCAGGTGCCGGTAGCAGGTCAGGTCGTCCGGCTCGGGCGGCAGGCCGAGCTCGCCGCGCAGGCGGTTCAACGGCTCGCGCACGACGGCCTGGGACAGCAGATGGGTCGAGCCGCTGGCCACGGTGACGTGCGGGATGCCCAGCGCCTCGGCGGCGAGGTAGCCGCCCAGTTCCTCGCCCTCGCGCACGATGAGATCCGGCTTCCAGTCCTCCGCACCGGCGATGATGTCACGCGCGCAGCGCAGCGGCGGGTTGCCCAGCATCCCGGCCTGGACCAGGCCCTCCTGGTACCCGTGGTGGTCGCCGCGCATCAGCGGCCGGCCCACGGCGCGCAGCAGCTCGGGGTCGGTGGACCATTCGGACCCGGCGGGCCGGAACCGCAGACCGTAGTTCACGGTCTGCTCCCGCATGCCCTCCGCGGAGGCGACCGCCACCTCGTGCCCGCGCCGCGCGGCGGCCTGCGCCAGCGGGATCAGGACCCGAAGGTGTGATGTGCCCATGTGGGCGGTGAACAGGATACGCATCAGTGCCTCCAGGGGGTCCGTGTGACGTGGTGGCTCATGAGCAGGGTCTCCCGGCGGCCAGCCGTTCCAGGTCCGTCACCAGCCGCGCCGGCAGCGGCATGGCCCGCATCTCCCGGGCACAGTCGGTCGCCTGGGCGGCGTAGCCGGGGTCACCCAGCAGTTCGGTCAGGGCCGCGCGCAGCTGCGCCGGATCGTGCTGTTGGTCGGCCCCGACCCGCAGACCGGCCCCGCGCGCGGCCAGGCGTTCCGCGTAGACGGCGAGCGCGGGCAGCGGCTGCGGCAGCACCAGCTGCGGCAGCCCGAGCCGCAGCGCGGTCAGGCCGGTGCCGGCGCCGCCGTGGTGGACCAGCGCCGAGCAGCCGTCCAGCAGCAGGGAGAGCGGTGCGGGCCGGACCAGGCGCACGTTGGCGGGCACCGGTCCGAGGCGCGCGGCGTGCCGCTCGGTCAGGGTGATCAGCGCGCGTACCCCGTCCAGGCCGTCGAAGGCCTCGGCCAGCGCGGCGATGCCCTCGACCCCGCACTCCTCGACGGTGCGGGCGCTGTAGGAGACGCAGACGGTGCGCTGGCCCGGTACCGCGCGGACGGTCGGGAAGTCCCCGGCACCGTTGTACGGCACGAAGCGGATCGGCCGCCCCGGCTCGGTCCCCGGCGCCACCAGGCTGGGCGGGCAGGGGTCGAGCAGCAGCGCGGGGTCGGGCAGGCCGCCGGACGAGCCGCTCTGCTCGGCGAGGGCCCTGAGCGCCCGGCGGGCCGGTTCACGGGCCTGGGTGGTCAGCAGGTCGGGGCCCCAGCGGTGCAGCACGGCGGGCACCTGGAGCGCGCCGGCGACCAGCGGCCCGCTGAACTCCAGCGGATCGGAGATCACCAGGTCGGGCTGCCAGGCGCGGGCCACCTCGAGGTAGCCGTCGACCACCCGGCCCACCCGCTGCTGCCAGTTCGCCGCCAGCTTGCCCCAGTCCGGCTCCCAGCCGGCCCCGCCGGCGGGCTTCGGGAGGGGCGGGACGGCGGGTGTCGCGGCCGTGGGGCGGGGCGGCTGCGGCGGGCGGGGCAGCGCGCGCACCGGCACCGTGTGCAGGCCCGCGGCCCGCGCGGTCTCCACCGCCACGGGCTCTCCGCACAGCAGTACCTGGTGCCCGGCCGCGGAAAGGGACCAGGCCAGCGGGACGATGGGCAGCAGATGGCTGTTGACGGGGGTCACCACGAGCAGGACGCGCACGACTGGGTTCCTTCCCTTCCTCTGGTCGTCAGTGGTTGGCACGGCTCGGCTGATCGGCGCAGCGGCCGTCCCCGGAGACCGGGAACGGCCGCTGCGCCGGAGCCCGGGCCCGAATCAGGCGGCGAGCCGGTGCCCGGCCGCGGCCAGGCCCTGGTTGATGAACTCCAGCAGCAGGCGCGGGGTCTCGGCCTCGGCGAGGGTGTCCTCGGAGAGCTGGAAGTCGTACTCCCGCTCGATGCGACCGGTGGTCTGGAGCACCGCGAGGGAGTCGTAGCCGAGCTCGCCCAGCGGCACGTCCAGGACGTCGCCGTCCAGGTCCACGCCCTCGGCCTCACCGGCGCATTCGCGGAGCAGAGTGGTCAGTTCGGTGAGCGTCATGACAGCACCTTTCGATGGGTGTTCGGAAAACCGTGGTTCTGACGTTGGAGGGGCCGGCCCGTCACCGGGCGCCGGCGGTGATCACGGCCGCGGCGTTGAAGCCGCCGTGGCCGCGAGCCAGCACCAGTGCGGTCCGCACCGGGTGCGGGCGGGCCTCGCCGACCAGGTCGAGCCTGATGCCCTCGGCGAGGCGACCGGTGTTGACGGTCGGTGGGATGACCTGGTCCCGGATGGAGAGCAGCGCGGCGGCCACGTCCAGTGAGGCGCCGCCGGCCGAGAGCCGGCCGGTCATGGTCTTCGGTGCCGTCACGGGGATCGCCTCGGCGCCGAAGACCGCGCTGATGGCGTCGGCCTCCTGCACGTCGAGTTCGGGCACCCCGGCGGCGTCGGCGAACACCACGTCCACCTGTTCGGGCGTCACTCCGGCATCGGCCAGGGCGAGTTCGATCGCACGGCGCAGCGACGGCTCGCCGCCGGTCCTCGGCGCCGGGTCGAAGGTCGCCGCGTACCCGGCCAGTTGGCCGTAGACGCGGGCACCGCGCTCACGGGCCACGGCCGCGTCCTCCAGGATCAGCAGGGCGCCGCCCTCTCCGGGGACGTGACCGCCGGCCTCCTCGTCGAACGGCAGGTAGGCCCGGTCGGGCTGGTTGACGCGGCTGAGCCGGGCGCCGGAGAGCTGCGCGGTCCAGCCCCACGGGCAGATCGCGCCGTCCACGCCGCCGGTGACCATCAGCGCGCTGCCCTTGCGCAGCTGCCGCCGGGCCTGGCCGATCGCGTCCAGGCCGCCGGCCTGCTCGGTGACCAGCACGCCGCTGGGACCGCGCATCCCGTGCCGGATCGAGATCTGGCCGCTGTTGGCCGCGTAGAACCAGGCGAACGACTGGTACGCGCTGACGTACTGGCCGCCCTTGCTCCACAGCGCCTCCAGCTCGCGCTGCCCGAACTCGAAGCCGCCCGCCGAGCTGGCGGTGACCACGCCCGCGCCGAACTCCGGCAGGTCGGTCGCGGTCACCCCCGCGTCGTCGATCGCCTCCTTGGCCGCGGTGAGTGCGAGCCGGGTCATGTGGTCGGTCTGCGGCAGCAGCCGGCTCGGGATGTGCTCGGCGGGTACGAAGTCCGGCACCTCGCCGGCCAGCCGGGAGGGGTAACTCGCGGGGTCGAAGCGGCTGATGGTGCGGATGCCGCTCTGGCCGGCCAGGGTCGCCGACCACCAGGCCTCGGTGCCGAGCCCGTTGGGGGCGGTGACGCCGATGCCGGTGAACACGGCGGACGTCGGGCCGGTCCGTGCCTCGGCGGGCCGATCTTCCAGTACCTCGGTCATGCCGTCCTCCGTCCGGGCCGGGTGAGCACCATGGCGCTCTGGAATCCGCCGAAGCCGCTGCCCACGGTCAGGACCGTGTCGGCCCGGGCCTCGCGGGCGGTGAGCGGGATGTAGTCCAGGTCGCACTCCGGGTCCGGCTCGTGCAGGTTGGCGGTGGGCGGCAGCACCTGGTGCTCGATGGCCAGCGCGCAGGCCGCGATCTCCAGGGACCCGATGGCGCCCAGTGAGTGGCCGATCATCGACTTGATCGAGCTGACCGGTGTGGCGTAGGCGTGCTCGCCGAGGCTGCGCTTGAAGGCGGCGGTCTCGTGCCGGTCGTTCTGCTTGGTGCCCGAGCCGTGCGCGTTGATGTAGTCGACGGCGGTCGGAGCCAGCCGGGCCTCGTCCAGCGCGACCCGGATCGCCTCCGCCATCTCCTTGCCGTCCTGGCGCAGCCCGGTCATGTGGTAGGCGTTGCTGCGCGAGGCGAACCCGGAGATCTCGGCGTAGATCCGGGCGCCGCGGGCGCGGGCCTGCTCCAGCTCCTCCAGGACGAACACCGCCGCGCCCTCGCCCAGCACGAACCCGTTGCGGGTCCGGTCGAAGGGACGCGAGGCGTGCGCCGGGTCGTCGTTGCGCGGCGAGGTCGCCTTGATCGCGTCGAAGCAGGCGACCGAGATCGGCGAGATCGGCGCCTCGGTGGCGCCTGCGATCATGGTGTCGGCGCTGCCCTCGCGGATCAGCTCCACCGCGTGGCCGACCGCGTCCAGCCCCGAGGTGCAGCCGGTGGAGACCACCGCGGTCGGGCCCTGCGCGCCGGCCGCCCAGGCCACCTCCTTGGCGAAGGAGGCGGGCACGAAGTAGTCGAACAGCTGCGGGACCGCGTAGCGGTGGTCGACCACCCAGTCCGCGCCGCCGTTGCTGACCACCGCGTACTCGGTGTCGAGGCCCGTGGTGGCGCCGACCGCGCTGCCGATGGTGACCCCGGTGCGGAAGGGGTCGGTGCCGCCCAGCTCGATACCGCTGTCGGCGATCGCCTCGCGGGCGCTGACCACGGCGAACTGTGCCGCCCGGTCCATGCGCCGGATCTGCTGCGGGTCCAGGCCCGCGGCGACCGGGTCGAAGTCGGCCTCGGCCGCGATCCGGGACCGGAACGCGGAGGCGTCGAAGAGCGAGATGGCCCGGGTCGCGGTGCGCCCCTCGGTGAGCATCGACCAGAAGTTCTTGGTGCCCACACCTCCGGGCGCCACCACACCGATGCCGGTGATGACCACACGCCGGCTCATCGCTGCCTCCTTACGGGCCAGGGCACCCCGGCCCGGGTTCGGACGAGCTCTGTGTTCACGGCCGCATCACCTCTCTGCTCCGTCGGTCGTTGTCCATCACTGTCACAGCGTTCTCTTGATGCACACTCAACTCGTCCCAGAGAGACGGTTGATGGCCGTCACGCAGCCGCCGCGCGGCGTCCCGCAGCTCCAGCGGGGCCTCCTTCTCCCGCACGAAGAAGTGCGTCCCGGGCACCGCGCGCAGCGTGAAGCCGTTCGGCGCGTACTCCGCCCACTCGGCCACCCCGACCAGCGGGGAGACCGGGTCCTGGCGTGCGGCCAGGGCCAGCAGCGGCGCCTCCAGCGGCGTGCGCTCGGCGTCGCACAGCGCCTCGGCGAGCCGCAGGTCGTCGCGGAGCGCCGGTAGCACCAGCCGTTCCCACACCGAGCCGCCCTCGGCCGCCTCGGGCGGCAGCGTCTGGTGCGAGACCAGTAGCCGCAGCAGCTCCTGATCGGGCAGGCTCGCGGCCCGCAGCACCGGTGAGCGCAGGTGCGGCGGCTGGACGGCGCCCACCGCGACCAGCGCCGGGCCGGGCCGCCCGGCCCGTTCCCGGGCACGGGCGTAGGTGTAGGCGACCAGGCCGCCGAGGCTGTGCCCGTAGAACATGTACGGCCGGTCGTCCAGCAGTTCGCCGAGCAGCGCGTCCAGTTCCACCAGGAGTTCGTCCGGATCGGTGATCCGAGCCTCGCGGATCCGGCGCTCGCGGCCCGGCAGCAGGACCGGGACGACCTCGGCGGCGTCACCGATCAGGCTCTGCCAGCGGGCGAAGGAGGAGACGCCGGCGCCCGCGTGGTGGAAGCAGATCAGCCAGGGTGGTTCCACCGTGGCGCTCATTCGTCGATCAGGGCAACGGCCCGGGTCCAGCCCGCTCCCGCGCCAGCGATCTTCACCGGGAAGCAGGCCACCTTGAACCCGAAGGGAGCCGGCAGCGCGTCCAGGTTGGTCAGCCGCTCGATCTGGCAGTACTCGCGCCGGCGCCCGGCGAAGTGGGCGGGCCAGAGCACCGAGCGGTCCCCGGTCTCCTGGAAGCGGCGGATCATGTCGCCGAAGGGCGCGTCCAGGCTCCAGGCGTCGGTACCGATCACCCGGACCCCGAGGTCCAGCAGGTAGTCGGTGGCCGGACCGTCGAGTCCCGCGAAGTCGGTGAAGTACCGTGGTGTGCCCACGAAGCGGGAGGCACCGGTGTGCAGGATCACGATGTCCAGCGGCTGCGGCCGGTAGCCGACGCGCGCCAGCTCCCGCTCGATCCGCTCCCGGCCGATCACGCCGATGCCCGCGTCCCTGACGTCGAGGACCACCGCGGGGCGCAGGAACCAGTCCAGCGGCATCTGGTCGATGTGGCGTGGCACCCCGTAGTCGCCGACCGACCCGTAGTGCGACGGGGCGTCGACGTGCGTCCCGGTGTGGCTGGTGAGGGTCAGCGTGTCGAGCGAGAGCAGCTCCCCGCCGGGCAGGTCGGCCGGATCGAACTCCAGGCCGAAATGCGCCTTCATCTCCTCGGCCATGTGGCGAGCGCCCTCGGCGGGCGTCATGATCTCGTGAATGATCGGATCCGGCTCCCAGCCGGATGCGTCGACCGGAGACGACAGGTCTATGACGGGCACAGCGAAACCCCCTGGATAGGACATCCGTTCGTTCGGCTCACTGTGCGAGGTGATGCTGGAGAGGCGACGGAGAAACACCACGGCCCCGCTCGAAGACCGGGAGAGGTGTACGAGCGGGGCCGTGCGGCACCGGCGGGTCCGGGAGTGGTTCGCTCCGCTTCGGCAGTCCGGCTCAGGCGGCGAACAGGTCGAGCACCGGGCGGGCGGCCTCGCCGGTGAACTCCAGCACGGGGTCACCGGACAGCACGGCCCGCTGCAGCCGCTGCAGCCGTGGGGACGGGTCGACCCCCAGCTCGTCCACCAGACGCCCCCGCAGCGTCTGGTAGACGTCCAGCGCCTGCCACTGCCGGCCGGACCGGTACAGGGCGATCATGCACTGCGCGTGCAGCCCCTCGTGCAATGGGTGTCGGACCGTCAGGGCCGAGAGCTCGCTGATCAGTCCGTTGTGGTGACCCAACATCAGCTCGGCGTCGATCCGCCGCTCCAGCACGCTCAGCCGGCTCTCCTCCAGGCGCACCAGCTCGACCTCGAGCGTCGGCCCGACCTTCACGTCCACCAGGGCCGGCCCGCCCCACAGCGCCAGCGCCTGGCGGCACAGCGCCGCGACGGCTGACGCGTCGCCCTTGTCGCCGGCCTTGCGACTCTCGGCCACCAGCCGGTCGTAGACGTGCACGTCGACCTGCTCGGGAGCGACGTTGAGGAGGTAACCCCCGTAGCGGGTGACCAGCACGTCCTTGCTGCCGAGCGCGGAATCGGGCCCCAGGGCGGCGGCCAGCCGGCGGCGCAGCTGCAGGATGTAGGTCTGCAGAGTGGTGAGCGCGCTGCGCGGCATCTCGTCACCCCAGATCTCCTCCATCAGCGTGGGGACCGGCAGCACCTGGTTCGCGCAGACGGCCAGCAGCGCCAGGATCTGCCGGGGCTTGCCCGCGCTCGGGACGATCGAGACACCCCCCGACTCCGCACTGAGCGGCCCCAAGAGCTTGATGTCCATTGGTTCCTCCGTTGGTGACGCACGTCGGCCCGGTCACTCCGAACAACTCGGGCCGGGTTGACTACCCTTCAGAGGATTCCTTCCGGAGGCCCCTTCGTGACAGTGCGCGGCTCCCGAAGGCGGCATGCGGTTTCACCGGTCGGGACCGTGAAATCTTCACGTGCGCCGCATGACGGCGGCACTGGCCGCCGAGGTGCTCCTCGAGCAGGATCTCTCTCGACCGGTGGCGACGCCCACCGGAGCGGAGACTGACAACGGGGAGATTTGAAATGAGCACCATTCACGTGGGTACGGCGCTGGCGCACGACGACCTGGTCATCGAGGAGTTCGGCCTGGACCTCTGCACCGCCGAGGCCATCGGCTGCATGGTCAGCTCCAGTCTGCCGACCACCCGCCGGGGCGCCGGCGCCAACGCGGCCGCCTGAGCATGGGATCCCAGGGGGACAGCAGCACCGCGCTGCTGGGATTTCGACCGCATCTTCAGGTGGAACACGTGCCGGGAGAGGCCGTGTACGTGATCTCCGACCAGCGGGCCACCGCGCTGCACGGCGAACAGATCGCCCGACTCGCCCCGCTGCTCGACGGCACCCGCCACCTCGAGCAGCTCGTCCGGGACGCCGGCGACGCGCTCTCCGCGCAGCAGACCGAGCGGCTGGTGGCCAAGCTCGCCGCGGCCGGACTGGTCAGTGCCCGCCCGCGGCGGGCCGCGACCGGCGAGGCCGCCGCCGAGCAGGTCTACTGGGAGGCCGCCGGCCTGACCGGCGCCGACGCCACCACCGCCCGGGCCAGCTCGGCCGTGCGCGCCACCGCCGTCGGCGGTACCGACCTCGCCGCGCTCCGGCGGGCCCTGGACACCGCCGGGCTGCGCACGGTGCGCCCTGGTTCCACGGACGCCGCCGACCTCACCGTCGTGCTCTGCGACGACTACCTCAACCCGGATTTGAAGAGCATCGACGCCGCCCACCGCGGGTCGGGTCGCCCCTGGCTGCCGGTGATGGTCCACGGCAGCCAGGTCTGGGCTGGTCCCTTCTTCGGAGTGCCGGAGCAGGCGTGCTGGAGCTGCCTCGCGGACCGGCTCTGGCGCGGTCGGCAGGTCGAGGCGCACGTCCAGCGCGCACTGGACCGCGTCGGGCCCGCCCCCCGCCCGGCCAGCGCGCTGCTCGCGGCCAGCCAGGCCGGCCTGCACCTCGCGGTGCTGGAGGCGGCCAAGTGGCTGGCGGGCCACCGCCACCAGGGACAGCAGGCGCTGTGGACCCTGGACAGCCTGACGCTGCGGGCGAGCCACCACCCGGTGCAGCGCCGCCCGCAGTGCGAGTCCTGCGGTGACCCCGGCCTGGTGTCCGCCCAGGTGCGCGCACCACTGCGGCTCACCCCACGGCGCAAGCAGGACCTGGCCGGCGGCGGTCACCGCGCTCTTACGCCGGAGCAACTCCTCGGCAAGTTCGGCCACTTGGTCGATCCGGTCACGGGCCTGGTCCGGGAGATCCGCCAGGACAGCCGCGGACCGGCGTTCCTCAACTCCTTCCACGCCGGGCTCAACCCGGTGGCTGACCCGCGCGGCATCGGCGGGGTCCGCGCCTGCCTGCGCAGCACCAGCGGCGGCAAGGGCACCACGCCGTTGCAGGCCAGGACCGGGGCGCTCGCCGAGGCACTGGAACGCCACTCCGGCTACTTCCAGGGCGACGAGCCCACCGTGCGCGGCAGCTACCGCGCCCTCGCCCACGACGCGGTGCACCCCGACGCCGTCCAGCTCTACGACCAGCGGCAGTTCGCGGACCGGGAGCGCTGGAACGCCGAGTACTCCGCCGCCCTGCGGGTGTGCGACCGGTTCGACGAGGACGCCGAGATCGACTGGACCCCGGTCTGGTCGGTCACCGAGCAGCGGCACCGGCTGCTGCCGACCGCGCTGCTCTACTACCACGTCCCGCAGCCGGCCGACCGGGAGTACTGCATGGGCACCTCGAACGGCGCGGCTGGCGGCGGCAGCCTGGAGGACGCGGTCCTCCAGGGCGCGCTGGAGCTGATCGAGCGGGACGCGGTGGCCCAGTGGTGGTACAACCGCCTGCGCCGTCCGGGTGTGGACCTGGACGCCTTCGGGGACGACTGGACGGCCGAACTGCGCCGCGTCCACGGGTCGTTGAACCGCGAGGTCTGGGGGCTGGACCTCACCTCGGACTTCGGGATACCGGTCTTCGCCGCGGTCTCCCGGCGACTGGACAAGCCCGCGCAGGACATCATGTTCGGCTTCGGTGCCCACTTCGACCCGCGGATCGCCCTGCGCCGCGCGCTGACCGAGCTCAACCAGCTGCTGCCCAACGTGGTCGAGGCCCGCGCCGACGGGTCCGGTTACGGCACCGGCGATCCCTGGGCGCTGCGCTGGCTGCACACCGCGACCACCGAGAACCAGCCGTTCGTCACTCCCGACCCGGCGCAGCCCGCCACCGGTCCGGCGGACCATCCGTACACGCCCCGCGCGGACCTGCTGGACGACCTGGTCGAGATCGAGGGCCTGCTCCGCGAGCGGGGTCTGGAGTTGCTGGTCCTCGACCAGACCCGGCCGGACGTCGGACTGCCCGTGGTCAAGGTCGTGGTGCCGGGCCTGCGGCCGCACTGGCCCAGATTCGCACCGGGCCGGCTGTTCGACGTCCCCGTGGCACTGGGCAGGCTCACCGAGCCGACCCGCTACGAGGACCTCAACCCCTTCCCGTTCTTCCTCTGACACTCCGCCAACCACAACCGTCGGGAGGTGCCTCGTGAGCATCGGCAGCCTGGGTAACCCTCAGCTCTTCGAGTACTGGTCGCTGCTCGAGGACGTCCAGGTGGACTTCGGCACGGGCCCGGACGCCGCGCTGGACCTGGACGCTCCCGGTGGTCGGCTGTACGTGGCGAGTCCCAGCCGCCTGCTGCGCGAAGCGGTACGCCGCATGCAGCTGGGTACGGTGACCATGCGTAACGTCGTTTCGGACTTTCCCGGCTACGAAACCCCGCCCGAGGCGCCGAGCGAGCCGGCGCGGCGACTGCTCGGGGAGTTGGACCAGTTGGGAGGAGCGATCGTGCGGACCCTCGCCATCGGCGCGGAACCACGGCTCTCACTCGTCCCGCTGCACCTCGGTGCCCGGCTGGACCCGAAGCCGCTCCCGATCTGCCGGGCGGCCAGGGTCGTGCCGTCGGCCGTCGTGTGGCGCGAGGACGACCAGGCGGTTCTGGAGTCGCCCGAGGCACCCTACCGGGCGGAGTTCCACGGGCCTGACGCACTGTCACTGCTGGACCGGCTGACCGGCGAGGAGGCAGGGACCGCGGGGCTCGTCCTGCCGGCTCCCGCGGTGGCCTACCTGGTCGCGGCCGGCCTGGTGGAGCGCGTGCCCCAACTGGAGTGGTCAGGTGCCTCGCCCAGCTGAATGATGGCGAGCTAACGTGTGGGCAGCTGATCAGCCGCACCTCGCTGATCAGCCACGTTGAGTAAGTTTGAGCGGGTATCGCGTGCGCGCGGTACCGCAAGGCCTGCATACGCTGGGGGAGCTTTGAGGGTCATCAGGTTCGGCAGGCGCGCGTCGGACGTACTCCAAGCCGTGCGGGACGACATGTCGGTCCGTCTGGCATTCGCCTCCACCGTGGCGGTGGTTGTGGGCTTCTGCGCCATCGACGCGGCGTTCGTCATCAACGAACGGCCCTCGGTGGGGCGGCTGCTGCTCGCTCTGCTGTGCTTTGTCGTGATCCTGGTCCTGCAGCTCGGCCACTCCTTCCCGGAGCTGATTCCGCTGCTCCGGCGCGCCCGTTACGGGACGCTGGTGCTGCAGGCCGTCGCGTCCTTCGCGCCGATGCTGCTGTTCGGCAAGGCGTTTCTGGGGATGCCGCCCCTGCTGACCGCCTCGGTCCTGCTCGTCCTGCCCCGGCGAACCGCGGTGCCGCTGGCGGTCGGGCTGGGCCTGGCCACCGAGACGGCGATCGTGATGACGGGTGACGGCTGGGAGATCGGCTACGACACCGTGGAGCTGTTCCTGAGCGTCCTGGTCGTGTTCGGTCTCTCCCGTTTCACCTACCTGGTCGCCGAGGTGTACCGGTCGAGGGCGGAGCTGTCCCGCCACGCCGTGACCGCCGAGCGTCTGCGGTTCGCGCGGGACCTACACGATCTGCTCGGGTACAGCCTGTCCACGATCACCCTGAAGTGCGAGCTCGCCAACCGGCTGATCCCGCGTCACTCCGCTCGCGCACAGGCGGAGATTATGGAGGTGCTGCACACCAGCCGGCAGGCCTTGGCGGACGTCCGGACCGTCGCGCGGGGCTACCGCCCGATGTCGCTGGCGGAGGAGGCCGCAGCGGCGCACGCCATGCTGGCCGCCACCGAGATCCGCACCACGGTCGATCTCGCCGAGACCCCGCAGCTCCCCCCGGAGGCGGACACCGTCCTCGCCACGGTGCTGCGCGAGGGCCTCAGCAACATGCTCCGGCACAGCAAGGCCGAGCGGTGCACCATCGCCACCACCCGCACTGCGGGCAACGCCATCCGACTGCGTGTCAGCAACGACGGGGTCGCCCCGGCCGCCGAGCGGGCGGGCCGGAAGGGTGACCAGGGAAGTGGCATCGGCAATCTGACCGCCCGGGTCACCCGGCTCGGCGGCTCCCTCAGCGCCCGTCACCTGGACGGCTGGTTCCAGCTCAGCGCCGAGATCCCGCTCGATCAGGCCGGGGACCGGGACGCGGAAGAGGCGGAGACGGACGCGGCTGTCGCCGGCGAGTTCCGTCCAGCGCCGGCGGTGCGCACCGCCATGGCTCTGACCGTGGCGGCCCTCGTCGCCTACCTCTTCCAGGGCATCGTCTACATGTACGTGGACCAACTGGTGGGCGGGCGTCTGACGGTGGCTTCCCTGCTCCTCACGGTCGGGGTGCTCCTGCAGGCGCGGCAGACCTTTCCGAGGGCGCTGCCCAGCCTGCCGCTGCGGCACCGCCGACTCATCTTCGCCGCCCAGGTCCTGCTCGCGTTCGTGCCGTACGCCTTCTACGGGCAGGCGTGGATGGGCGTCCCGGGCATGGTGGCAGGTACGGCTCTGCTGACCCTCTCGCCGACAGCCGGCTGGGTGGTCTATACCGCGGTCGTGGTTGGCAACCAGGTCCTGCTCTACCACCTGGGCATCACCTCGTTCCCCGACATCGCCTACCTCGCCTTCATGACCGCCATGACCGGTCTGGTCATCTACGGTCTGTCACGGCTGAGCGACCTGGTGGCGGAGGTCCACCGTTCCCGCGCCGAGCTGGCCCGGCACGCGGTGACCGCCGAGCGTCTGCGGTTCGCGCGGGACCTGCACGATCTGCTGGGGTACAGCCTGTCCACGATCACCCTGAAGTGCGAGCTCGCCAACCGGCTGGTGCCACGCGACACCGCCCGTGCCCAGCAGGAGCTCACCGAGGTGCTGCGGACCAGCCGGCAGGCCCTGGCCGATGTCCGGACCGTCGCGCGGGGCTACCGCCCGATGTCGCTGTCCGACGAGGCCACGTCCGCGCACGCCATGCTGGCCGCCACCGAGATCCGTACCACGGTCGACCTCGCCGAGACCCCGCCGCTCAGCCCCGAGGCCGACACGATCCTCGCCACGGTGCTGCGCGAGGGGCTCAGCAACATGCTCCGGCACAGCAGGGCCGAGCACTGCACCATCTCCACCACGCACACCCCGCAGAACACGCTCCGGCTGCTGATCTCCAACGACGGAGTCACCCCGCCCACCGGTCAGCCGGACCGCCGGGACGATCCGGGAAGCGGCATCGGCAATCTGGCCGCCCGGGTCACCCGCCTCGGTGGCACCCTCACCGCTCGCCAGGAGGACGACTGGTACCGCCTCATCGCCGAGATCCCGCTGGACGGCCGGCCGACCGGACGAGCGGCATGACGGGCCGGATCGTGCGCGACCAGCGCGAGTCGGCGGGGCGCGGCCGGGCCGCGACGCTCGCGGCGTCCCCGGCGTCCCCGGCGTCCTGGGCGTCGAAATCCCCCTGGCCGGCCGATCGGCCGAACAGGAGGATTGTCGAGTCCATGTTCAATTTGCGCCGGGTGGGGCAACCCCGGTCTCCGCATACCGGATCGCGGCACCACGGACTGCCGCATACCGGATTACAACCACCCCGATTCACGCGCGATCCGGATCGCGTCCACCCGGTTTCTCGCGTTGAGCTTGGCGGCCGACATGGTCAGGTAGTTGCGGACCGTTCCGGCGGAGAGGAAGAGCCGCTTGGCGATCTGGGTGGGTTCCTCACCCTCCGCCGCCAGCCGCAGCACCTCCAACTCCCGGTCGGTCAGCGGCGACGCGCCCGCGTCCAGTGCGGACAGCGCCAACTGCGGGTCGATCACCCGCTCCCCGGCCATCACCTTCCGGATCGCGTCGCACAACTGGTCCGGTTCGGCGTCCTTGAGCATGAAGCCGGAGGCGTGCGCGGCCAGTGCCCGGCGCAGATTGCCCGGACGGCCCAGGCTGGTGAGGATCAGCGTGCGGCACTCCGGCAACGTGGCGTGCAGCGCCTGTGCCGCGGTGATGCCGTCGGTGCCGGGCAGGTCGATGTCCAGGATCGCGATGTCCGGACGCAGGGACTGCGCTGTGGGCAGGATCTCCGCGCCGGAGGAGAGTTCGGCGACCACCTCCATGTCGTCCTCGAGTTGCAACAGCGCGACCAGGGCGCGGCGCAGCATGTGCATGTCTTCTGCTATCAAAATCCGGATCATGTGTCCCCCGTCCGCCCATTTCCAGCCGTGCGGCTCCGCGGCCACCCGGCCGTTCCTTCGGCCTCCGCATTATGGCCCGCAATCCTGATCGGGACTGTCCCCGAGAGGATCAAGGGGGGGCAAAAAGAGCGGCCGCCGGGCGGGCGGGGGACGGCTGCGAAGCCTCAGTGCTCCTCGGTACGGCTCAGCAGGTCGACGATCTCCCCGACGAAGCCGGCGTCGAGCATGGTGTCCACACCGGTGTCGGTGCCGCCCTCCAGGCCCGCGTCCTGGCAGGCGAAGCTGACCAGGTAGCCGTCCGGCAGCCAGTAGGTGCCGAACGCCCAGTCGCTCTCCGCCGCCGGACGTCCGTCGGGGGTGTGTAGCGCGGTGCCGTCCGGGCTGAAGCCGAACTGGCTGAAACCCAGTCGCATGCCCTGCCCCAGCGCCTTGGTGTACGCCTCCTTCAGCGTCCAGGTCCGCAGCAGCACCCGCTCCCGCTCCGCCTCGGGCAGTTCGGCCAGCCGCTTGCGCTCCGCCGGGGTGCACAGGGTGCGCTCGACGGAGTCGAACCGGATCCGCCGCTCCGACAGCTCGGTGTCCACTCCGATCCGGCCGCGCCGGCTGATCCCCACCACGATCAGGTCCCTGGTGTGACTCAGACTCAGCTCGACCTGGTCGCAGCCGCGGACGTACGGGCGCCCGCCGGGCTTGTAGCTCAGCTCGACGGTGTCCGGCGGCACGCGCAGCGCCGCGCCGACGGCATAGCGCATCATCAGCCGGGAGGCCGCGAACCGGGAGCGTGCCGTGGGGTCGGTCACCCCGCTGAACCGCTGCCAGTCCCGATTGCCCAGCAGGTTACGCAGGTCGGGGTCGGCCATGGCGGCCGGCAGCCACTGCTGCCAGCGCCCGTGGATCACCGCGTGTCCCGTCCAGCTCACCGCCCGGCGCACCCGGCCCCAGGGGCCCTCGATCCCGGGGACCAGGATCGGTTCGGTCAGCGGCGCACGGGGGCCGTCCCAGTCCACCCCGTCCGTCTCGTCCGCCACCGGCAGTATCCGGTCCGTCACCGGTACCGTTCCGTTCCTCACAGCGTGTCTCCTCCTTCCGCGACAGGTGACCGGTAGAGGTCGAAGCTGTTCCCCGCACGAAAGCGGTCCACCACCTCCTCCAGCACCCGGTCCACACAACCTGCCGGCGGCTCCGGCAGGTTCAGGTTCAGTCGGCTGCCGAGCCGCCGCAGCGCCAGTACCGCCCAGGCCGGGTCGGCCAGGAAGGTGCCGTCGCCGCAGTGCTGCTCCCACCGGGCCAGCACCGCACCGGCCGCCTCCACCAGGGCGTGCCGGTCCGTCAGCGCGCACCACTCGGTGCTGGAGAGCACCGGCCGCACTCCCAGCGGCAGTTCCCGGCAGCGGTCGTGCAGCGCCCACAGTTCGTTGCTGAAGGCGTCCGCCAGGGCCCGCAGGGCTCGTCCGTCCGCGCCCAGGTCGCGGCGGTCCCGCAGCCGGGTGGCGGTGGCCGCCAGTCCGGCCGCCAGGAAGTCCGTACCGCCGGCCAGTCCGAGCCCGGCCAGGTCCAGCGGCGGCAGTGGGTCACCGGTCCGGAACACCGCCGCGGGCGCCTCCGGGGAGCGGAACCATGAGCGGCGGGCCAGCATCGGCAGCTGCGGGGCGAGTACCGCCTGGCAGGCGGCGGTGCCGGCATGGCCGAGCCCGGCGGCCGGCAGGTCCCGCAGCAGCTTGGCCGCCATGGCACGGGCGGTGCGGATCCGGGTGCCGTCGCCGCCCGTGGAGAGCACGGTGGTCAGCTCCTCCACGTCCTCCCGGAGCAGGTCGGGCACCAGGTACTTCACCGCGGCCGCCGCCAGGTGCGCGCCGTCCGGCACCAGGTGCAGCGCCCGCAGGGCCGCGTCCGCCATCGCGTCGCAGGCCAGCAGGTCGGCGAAGACTCCCGCCAGCAGCGGCCGATGCCGTCCCGCCGGGCCGCCGGTACGGCCCGCGAGCACGAACCGGACGGCCGCGCGCAGCGCGGACTCGACCGAGGCGATCGCGGCGGACGGAATGAGCGCCCGGTTGAGTTGGAAGGTCCGCAGGGCCAGCCGCACCCCGTCGCCGGGCGCGCCCACCAGGACGGCGTCGGGTACCTCGCAGTCCTCGAAGGCGAAGCCGGCGAAGTGGGCGCCGCGCATTCCCGTGGTGGGCTTGCGGGGCAGCGTTCGCAGGCCGTCCGGTGGCAGCGCGTGCCGGTCGAGCAGCAGCACCGAGTGGCTGCCGCCGGCGCCCTGGGAGACCACCGGGGGCTCGTTCCGCGCGTACACCACCAGCGCGTCGGCGCGTTGCGCGTTGATCACCATGTCCTTCCGGCCGTGCAGCCGGAAGCCGCTCGCGGTCCACCCGGCGGTGACCTCGCCGCGCAGCACCGCGTTGCCGTGCGCCAGCTCGTGGTGGACGATGGCGACCTTGCCGCCGTCGCACATCAGCCGGGCGGTGGCCAGTTGCTGCTCGCGGGTGCCCGCGGCCCACACCGGGGAGGCGGCGAACAGGGAGGTGATCCCGTAGCCGAAGCCCAGCGCCAGGTCCCGCCGGAAGACCGGTCGCAGCACCCGGGCCAGCGTGTCGGCCTGCTCCAGCCGGCCGCCGAGCGAGCTCGGCACCAGCTCCGCGCCGAACCCCGCTTCGTCCAACAACTCCTCGGCTCTGCCCAGCAGTTCACCACGTTCCTCGGCGTCCAGCACGGCCTGGAGGCCGAGCGGATTGGCGGGATCGTAGGGATCGCCGAAGCGGCGTTCCAGCTCGTCCGCGCGGACCGCCGGCTCGATGGTCGGTGCTGTTGGCATTCCTCTCAACTCCTACTTCGGTGTCCCTCGGGGTGTCGTCGGGACGGTCTGTGCTCGGGTCGTGCCGACCACCGCGGCCGTGACGCCGGCCGGGCTCGTCATCGGGACTGGGAGTAGATCGAGTCGGCGAGCCGCAGCTTCACCTCGCGGTACCGGGCCAGCAGTTCGGCCGGGTAGCCGCCGCCCCGCGGCCGCTCTGGGATCTCCCGTGTGGTCAGCAGCCGCCAGTCCGACCCGCGGTCCACCAACGAGCGGTGCTTGACCGAGTAGTAGCCGGCCGGGCCGTGGTCGATCGCCACACCGGAGGCGCCGGCCGCCGCGGCGACCAGGTGCGGGTGGAACCGCGAGGTGATCCAGCTCTGCCCCGCGGTGGCCGGGAAGCCCTCGGCCAGGAGGGAGGCGGCGGTGTAGCGGCGGGCGCCCGGCCAGCGCCGCGCGGCCTCGGCGAACACCGCGTGGTCGTCGGAGGGATCGCACTCGATGATCCCGAGATCGGTCTGCGCGACGCCCCAGGACTCGACGGTCTTCTGCGTGAAGTCCAGCAGCTCGGTGCTCTGCGCGCAGACCATCACCTCCGGCAGGTCGCCGGTGCGGTACAGGTGCTCGCCGAGGTCCAGGAAGAGGTCGTCGCCGGTGCAGCTGACGTCCGCCCGGCCGAGACTCTCGGCCGAGACCTCGTCGCGGACGTCGAGCACGGTGAACGGCTCCACCGCGCGGCGCAGTGCGGCTCCGCCGTCGCTGAACGCGGGCCACAGGCCGAGACCGGTCAGCGCGGCCCGGCCGCCCGAGCGCCGCACCGCGGCGCCCGCGCCGGCGACCAGCCCGAGGTGTGCGGTGCACAGCCCGTTGAGGTAGCCGCCGCCGAGCAGGTGCACCACATCGACACCGAGCAGCGCGCGCAGCCCGGGGTCCTGCTCCGCCTCGGGGGCGAGAACGGCCCGTTCGACCCGCGCGACGGCCTCGGCGGGGCTCGGCGCGCCCGGCGCGCGGGAGAGCCGCCACAGCGTGTCGGTGACCCGCAGCCGGGGATGCAGCCCGGCCAGCGTCGATCGGGCCTGGTCGGGCCCGACGCAGTCGAGGATCACCTCCGCCTCGGGGGCGGTGCGGGCCAGGTGGCGCAGCCAGCCCTCGGTGATCAGCTCGTCGCCGTAGTTCGGGATCCCCGCCGCGGCGATCAGGTAGTGGACAGCGGCCATGGTTGGCTCCCTAAGAATGTGAGGCGGTCCGGGAGGACCGGGTGTGGCTGATGGCTGGTTGCCGTTGATGGCTCAAGGAATGGCCGCCCGGTCCTTCGGGACGCTCCGACCACTGATTGAGAACTGCGGTCATCGCTGGTTGGGGACCTGTCGGCGGAGTGTTCTACGGGCCACGGAAGTGCTGGTGACGGTGGAACGGAGCGACGGGTTTGAGCACGCTTCACGAGCGGATATGGGTCGGCATCGACGCCGGCAAGGGACACCACTGGGCGGTGGCGGTCGACGCCGACGGCGAGAGTGTGTTCTCGACGAAGGTGATCAACGACGAGTCGCGGATCCTCGCCCTCATCGAGACCGCCCAGGCGAAGGCCGGTGAGATCCGCTGGGCGTTGGACATCTCCGGCCGCGCCTCGACCCTGCTGCTGGCCCCGCTGATCACCCACGGCCAGCACGTCGTCTACGTGCCCGGCCGGACCGTCAACCGCATGTCCGACGCCTACCGCGGTGAGGGCAAGACCGACGCGAAGGACGCCCGCGTCATCGCCGACCAGGCCCGCATGCGCTCGAAGGGCTTCGCCCGACTGACCACGCCGCCCGAGCTGGTCACCACGCTCGAGTTGCTGACCAACTACCGGGCCGACCTGATCGCCGACCGGGTGCGGCTGATCAACCGGCTGCGCGACCTGCTGGTCGGCGTCTGCCCGGCCCTGGAGAGGGCCTTCGACTACTCCGGGGCCAAGGGGCCGGTCGTGGTGCTGACCGAGTACCAGACGCCGGCCGCCCTGCGGCGGATCGGTGTCAAGCGACTCACCACCTGGTTGGAGCGCCGCAAGGTCCGTGGCGCCGACAGCGTCGCCGCGAAGGCGGTGGAGGCCGCGCAGTCGCAGATGACCGAACTGCCCGGTGAGAAGCGGGCCGCGAAACTGGTCTGCGACCTGGCCCACCAGCTCCTGGCTCTGGACGAGCGGATCAAGGACAATGACCGGGAGATCCGTGAGACCTTCCGCGCCGACGAGCGCGCCGAGATCATCGAGTCCATGCCCGGCATGGGCCCCATCCTGGGTGCCGAGTTCGTCGCCATCGTCGGTGACCTGTCCGGTCACGTGGACGCGGGCCGTCTCGCGTCCCACGCGGGCCTGGCCCCGGTCGCCCGGGACTCCGGGCGCCGCACCGGTAACTACCACCGGCCCAAGCGCTACAACCGGCGTCTGCGGTACATCTTCTACATGGCCGCTCAGACCGCGATGATGCGGCCAGGCCCATCCCGGGACTACTACCTCAAGAAGCGCGGCGAAGGACTGCTGCACACCCAGGCCCTGCTCTCGCTCGCCCGTCGCCGGGTCGACGTGCTGTGGGCGATGCTGCGTGACAAGAGGCTGTTCACCTCCGCCCCGCCGGTCACGCAGTCGGCTTGGCACGATCATTGAGATTCCTTCTGGTAGTCGGGCTTTCACTCCACCGATGAGGTTCGTGCAGTGCGGTCGAGCCCGGCCGGTCGTCCCGCTGGAGCGTTCTCGCAGCTCCGGTGGGGTTGGCCGGCGGAACGGGAGGGGCCTGTCCGACGATCCGGCTCACCCGCCCGGCGGGAACCGTCGGACGGGCCCCGGGCCCCGGCCGGTGGTTCGACCGGGGCCGGTGTCGCCGTCGCGGCCGGGATCACCGGCGGCACCACCCCGTCAGCGTCCCGGCCAGCTCGGCCGGGGAGGGCATGGCCGCCATCTCGGCGCGCACCGTGCCGAGCGCCGTGCGATACCGGTCCTCCCCGAGCAACTCGGCCAGTCGCTTCGCCGCCAGGTCGGGCTGCTGGTCGGCGCCGACCAGGGTGATCCCCGCGCCGCCCGCCGCGATCGCGTGCCCGGTCTCGGAGTAGATCGGTGACTGCGGCAGCACCAGCTGGGGCACTTCTCGGTGGAGCGCGGCCATCGCGGTGCCGGCGCCGCCGTGGTGCACCACCGCGTCGCAGAACGGCAGCAGCAGGTGCATCGGGACGCCCTCCGCGACGCGCACCCGGTCGGGGAGGGCGGGCAGCAGCTCCCTCGAGCCGGCCCCGATGGCCAGCACGATCTCGGCGTCCAGGCCCTCGGTCATCGCCATCATGTCGCCGATGGTCCGGGTGACCGTCTCGGTGCTGGACCGGGCCAGGGCGACGCCGCTGGTGAAGCAGATCCGGGGTCTGCTCCGCTCACCGATCGGCCAACGCGGCACCGCTCCGGGCCCGTTGTAGGGGACGAAGCCGATGGGCAGCCGCTCGACCTCGATCGAGTCGCCCAGCCGCACGCTCGCCGGTGCCGGGTCGATCAGCCGGCGGGTGGCCGGCCGAGGCTGCGCGCCGTACTTCTCGAACAGGTCCAGGTAGCCGGGGAGAAAGCCGTCCCGGGTCCGGTCGGCCAGCTCGGTGCCCAGCACCGTGCCGAGCTCCCAGCCGTGCGCGACGCCGGGCACGCCGAGCACGGCGGCCAGCACCGGGCCCGCGAAGCTGAGCGGGTCATGGACGATCAGGTCGGGCCGCCACCAGGTGGCGAACTCCACCAGGTCCCCGAGCATGGCGTCGGCCACCACGATCTGGCGCGAGGTGGCCGCCCGCAGCGTACGGGCCTGGGCCTCGCTCAGTACCTCGGGCCGGCTCGCCCAGCCGGCCGGCCAGTCGTTGTCGTACCAGGCCTTGAAGTCCTCGCGCCGTCCCACCGACTTCAGATCGACGGGGTGCCCGACCGGCACCGCGGGCAGGCCGGCCTGGACGATCGCCTGCTCGCAGGACGAGGGGGCCGCGACCCGGACCTCGTGGCCGGCACTCTGCAGGGCCCAGGCCAGCGGCACCATCGGGAACAGATGGCCGGGTGCCGCCCAGGTGACGAAGAGGACGCGCCTCGTCTCCGCGTGTCGCTTCCGGGCCGCGTGCGGCGGCGCCGCTGTCTCATCCACCGTTTCTCTCCTTCGACTCGCCAGGCGCTCTCGCCCCCGGATGTCCGGCTCACCAGACGGCGTGCAACGCCGAGACCAAGGTGCGCGCCTGCATGTTGAGGTAGTAGCTGTGCCGGAGCAGTTCGCTGACCTGCGCCATCGAGACCCACACGAAGTCGGCGGGCACGGTGGTCCCGAACCCGTCGGGGACCTCGATCACCCGGAAGCGGTGCTCCGCCCGGTAGAAGCGGGCGCCCTCCTCGGAGATGACCGTGTCGTAGCGGATCCGCTCGGGCGGGGCGTCGAGCACCTCCCGCAGGTAGCGCGGGTGCCGCTCGGGCGGCAGGTCCCGGTAGTTGGAGGGGGTGCACTGCACGGTCGGGCCCAGTTCGGCGACGTCGATCAGGCCGCCCTCGCTGCGGGCGTGCAGCAGTAGGTGCAGCACGCCGTCGATCACCTTGGTCAGCAGGGCGGAGACCCCGCCCGCCGCGGGCACCAGCAGCGGCTGGGTCCAGTGCGCCACCTCGCGGTTGTGCGCCCACACCTCCGTCCCGATGATCTCGAAGTACCTGCCGTCCGGTCGGCGCACCGACTCCTCGTCCCGCTGCCAGCCCCGGACCGCGTCGAGCGGGATGGTGTCCTGCCGGACCTGGTAGCGCGCCTTGATCTCGTTCAGCCAGCTGATCACCTCCCGCGTGGTGTGCACGGTGCGGGCGGTCGGCGAGAGCGAGCGCAGCAGGCCCGCGCCGTAGGCGTCGCGCGCCCGATCCTCCGGGATCCGCAGCGGCAGGCAGGACAGCACCGAGGCCGCCTCCATGGTCACCAGGTTGTCCCGGGTCATCAGCCGGCGCAGCTGGCCGAGGGTGAGCCAGCGGAAGTCCTCGTGCTCCGGCACCGGAGCGTCGGCCTCGACCACCAGGTGCCGGTTCCGCTTGCGCAGGAACCACGAGCCGCGTTCCGACTGCAGACTGTCCACCAGCACCCGGTCGCCGTCCGGGGCGACGAAGTGCTCCACCTGGTGGGGACCGTGTCCCCGGTGGACCGCGAGCAGGTTGCTGCGGGTGGCCTGCACGCTCGGCGCGAGATGCACGGTGTTGACGTTGCCGGGCTCCATCTTCGCCTGCACCAGGAAGTGCGGGATCCCGTCGAACTCCGCCACCAGGAAGCCGAGGACGCCGATCTCCCGTTGGCTCATGATGGGCTGGTCGTAGCTGCCGCCGGTCTCCTCGGCGCCCTGGACCCGCAGCCCTTCCACGGCGAAGAAGTGCCCGCTGTCGTGCCGCAGATCCCCGGTGCCGGGCGCGAAGCTCCAGTCGGAGAGCCGACCCAGCGGGACCCGGTTCACCGTGAACCCGTGGTGGTCCCGCCGGGCGGCGAACCAGGTGT
Organism: Kitasatospora sp. NPDC024654; assembly: GCF_055559155.1. Lineage (NCBI taxonomy): Bacteria > Bacillati > Actinomycetota > Actinomycetes > Kitasatosporales > Streptomycetaceae > Kitasatospora > Kitasatospora sp. NPDC024654. The sequence goes on along the minus strand of NZ_JBVHLF010000019.1, from coordinate 28,240 downwards.
CGAAGGTGCTGTTGGGAGTCACCGGGCTGTCCACGGCCAGCGCGGACTCGGTGAAGGCGCGCGTTCGAGCCGCCTCGCCCGCGGGCGTCGACGTCCTCGTCATCGGTGCAATCCTCGGTCGCAGTGACAAAGTTGACGAACCATCAGATAGCCGGGTGAGTCGCTCAGCGGACGAAGTCCGCGACCAGCTGCTCCAGGGCCGGCACGGCGCTGGCCGGCAGGGGCTGCCTCTCGATGTCCGCGCGCAGCTCGGTGGCGCCCTTGAGGTACTCCGGGTCGGCCAGCAGCCGGGCGACCGCGTCCTTGACCGCCTCGGCGTCGGCCCGGTCCTGGTCGAGCTGCAGGCCCGCACCGACCGCCGCCAGCCGCTCGACGTTGAAACGGCCCTCCGGAATCTTGGTGATCCCCAACTGCGGGACGCCGCGCGCCGCGGCGGTCATCATCACGCCGGTGCCACCGGTGTGGACGATGGCCGCGCAGCCGTCGACGAGCATGCTCAGCGGCACCCAGCCGACCGGCCGGACGTTGGCCGGCAGCTCGCCCAGGTGGCGCAGGTGGTCCTGCTCGGTGGCGCCGACGGTGACCAGCACCTCGACGTCCAGCTCGGCGATGGCTCGGACGATCCGGCCGAACTGCTCGATGACCGCGACGCCCATCTTCTTCTGCTGCGACGTGCCCCAGGTGACGCAGACCCGCGGCCGGTCGCCCGGCGTGCGCAGCCACTCCGGCTCGGCGCCGGTGCCGTTGTAGGGGACGTAGCGGATCTGGTGGCGGTTGCCCTCCGGCTGCCCCGGCCAGCGCAGGCTCGGCGGGCAGGGATCGATCCAGAGCGTGGGGTCCACCCTCGGCTCGACGCCGAACCGGGAGAACAACTCCAGGAAGGCGGGGTTGGGTTCGGTGCCGATCCGGTCGGCGATCTCCAGCCGGAGCTGGCGCGCCATGCCGTAGAGGTGGCCCACGCTGGGGATGCCCAGTGCCTGGGCCGCGACCGGGCCGGCGAAGGTCACCGGGTCGTGCACGATGACGTCCGGCCGCCAACTCCGGCCGTAGGCGACCAGATCGTCCACCATGTGCTCCGCGACGCTCACCTGCTTGAGCGCCAACTGGTCGGTGACCCGCACCCAGGCGGCCTCCTCCGGCTCGCCTCCGTAGGCGGCCCGGGGGACGAAGACGTCCCGCGAGTACCAGGCGTTGGCGTCGATGTCCGTCCCGACGGTCACGCCCGGGACCCCGGTCCGCTCGATCGCGTCCGTCAGTGACGGCGTGCTCGCGATGCGTACCTCGTGTCCGGCCGCGATGGCCGACCACGCGGTCGGCACGAGCGGATAGACGTGTGGTCGCGCGGCATAGGTGGTGAACAGGATGCGCATCTCGCGCGGCCTCCCTTGCGTCCGGCTGCTGGCCGTACGACGCTAGGAGGCCCGCGCGGAGCACCGCTCGAACAGTCCTTGAGCCGTGCGGGCCGAACCGCCGCGGGCCGGTGCGTTCCCGGGCGGTCGGCCCGCCGGGCCGCTGCGCCGCGCGGAGGCCAGGAGCTTCGGCTCGTCGCCGATGACGTGGCCGGTCTCCTCTCCGGTCGACCGCTTCCCCGCCGGGGAAGCGGCGGAACTCCGGGTCGGCCGGCGGTGGGCCCGAGGAGCGCTCGGTCGCCGTTGAATTCCGTTCGAAGTCGGCCCGCGTGGTGGGCGCGCTCTCGCAGGAAGCCTCCAGAGGGTCTTCAGGGCGTCTTCAGGAAGGCGTGCCGGGTGTTCGCCGGCGAATTCTCATCCGGATTCTCATGTCGGCCACTCGGACCGCGACGGGCCTGCTAGATGGGGGCGCGAGGCCGCTTCGGCCGGCTGTCGGAGGCCGGCTGTGGTGGGGGCCATGGCCTTCCGAGCTGTGGGAATGCAATGATCTGCGCTGGGCATGGGGTCGGTGGGGGCGGCGGCTTCCACGAATATTGATTTCGCTTGCGCAAGTCTGCAACCATGCAGGGCCCCCACTACGTCCCTGGTGGCTGGAAGTCCGATGTCGGGGGCCGGTCGTGGAGGTCGGTGCGGCGGCATCAGGGCCCTCATCCGGCTGTGACATGAAACATGGGACAGGACGCATGGCTGACCATCGAATATCTCCCGAGCCCTCCGAGCTCCGGCGCGGCGCGCGTGGCCGCGCCGGCTCCCGTGCGGGCAAGGGCGCGGCCGCCGAGGGGCGGTCCGGGCGGCGGAAGGGGCGCGGGCGCGGGCGTGCCCGGCGCAACATCCTGCTGTCGCTGGCGGTCGTCCTGGTGCTACTGGTCGGCGGCGGGACGTACGTGTACTTCCAGCTCGACGGCAACATCAAGAGCAGCGCGCTCTTCACCGGTACCGGGACCCAGGCCCCCGAGAAGAAGGACGCCGCGGGGGACACCCCGGAGAACATCCTGGTGATCGGCTCGGACACCCGGGACACCGCGGCGGACTGCCAGATCGGCGGCGACTGCGCCGACGGCGGCGCCGGCGCCAACGCGGACGTCGAGATGATCGTCCACCTGGCCGCCAACCGCACCAACGCGACGGTCCTGAGCATCCCGCGCGACACCGTGATGGACCTGCCGGACTGCAAGGACCCGACGACCGGGGCGGTCCACAAGGGCCTCACCCAGCAGCAGATCACCACCAGCCTGCAGTACGGCCCCGGCTGCACGGTGGCGGCGGTCCACCAGCTGACCGGGATCACCATCGACCACTTCATGATGATCGACTTCAGCGGCGTGGTGAACATGTCGGACGCGGTCGGCGGCGTGAACATCTGCGTCGACAACAACGTCTACGACCCGTACTCCCACCTCAAGCTGACCGCCGGGAACCACACCCTGCAGGGCCTGGCGGCGCTGGAGTTCCTGCGCACCCGGCACGGCTTCGGCGACGGCAGCGACATCGGACGCGAGGGGGCCCAGCACATCTTCCTGTCCGCCATGATCCAGAAGCTGAAGAGCGCCAACACGCTGGCCAACCCGGCCGCGCTCTACTCGCTGGCCAACGCCGCGACCAAGGCGCTCACCGTGGACAGCGGCCTGGACGGCATCAGCAACCTGACCGCGCTGGCCGGCCAGATGAACGACGTGCCGACCAACAAGATCACCTTCATGACTACCCCCAACGCGCAGTACGAGGGGCCCGACCCGGACCTCAAGGACGACGTGGTGCTGGGCCCCGGTGCCCAGCAGATCTTCTCGGCGATCCAGAACGACCAGTCGTTCTCCGGTGGCGTCCCGTCCGCCTCCCCCTCGGCCTCGGCCGCCTCGTCCGCGCCGGCGTCCTCCGCCGCGCAGCCCTCGTCGGCGGCGCCGCCCGCCGACGCCGCCAGCCTGCGGCTGGAGGTGTCCAACGCCAGCCCCACCTCGGGCCGGGCGCTGGCGGTGGCGACCGCGCTGCAGCAGCAGGGCTACACGGACGCGGTGGACGACGGCAACGCGCCGCCGGTCAGCGCGACCGAGCTGGTCTACGCGCCGAGCCACGCCGCCGACGCCCAGGCCGTCGCGAGCGAGCTGGGGCTGCCGTCCTCGGCCCTGCGCGCGACCGGCACCACGGCCACCCTGCACCTGTACATCGGCTCCGACTGGCCGAGCGGCACCAGCTTCGGCGGTGGCGGTTCGGCCGGGGGCGGCGGTCAGTCCTCCAGCGGGGCGCCCGCGCCGACCACTCCGGTCGCCCCGCCCAGCAACGCGAGCGCGGACAACGCCGGGGCGTCCCAGGGCTGTGCCCAGGTCAGTACCGAGGACACCACGCCGTTCGGCTCGCCGATCAAGGCCTTCGCGGACAACCCGAAGGTTCCCAACTCGGCGCCGTAGCAGGCAGGTCGGGGGGCGGGGCCGTCCGGTGCGGGAGCGCCGGGCGGCCCCGCTCCGTTCGCCGCGCCGGGTGGGTGGACCGGTTCGCGCCGGCCGCTCTCCGGCCCACCCGCTGCCTGCAACGGGACGAGGGTGAAGATCGGTCGCGGATCGGCGGATACCAGATCGGTGACGAGCGGATGACGGATCGGTGGAGCCGGCGTCGGGGTGGCAGGTAGTCCCATATGAAGAGCTGACCACTGTGAGCGAGGGGCTACTGAGAGGTGGGGGAGTGAGGGGACTTCGGGGGGCCCGGTACGGCGCCGCGACGGGTGCGGTGGTGTCGGCGCTGGTGCTGTTCACGGCAGGGTGCCAACCGTCCGGGCAGGAGGGCGGTGCGGCGGGGAGGCCGAGCATCACGGTGACGTCCGCGCCGGCGATGGCGGCGACGGAGACGGCTCCGCCCCTGGCGGCGACGCCGGCCGCGCCGACGTCGCACCCGGCCGCGGCCACCGAACCGACGCCCGTCCACACCACGCCGGCGGCGTGGGCCACCGCTCCGACCAGCCGGCCGCCGGCTCCCGCCAGCAGGGCGCCCGAGCCGCCCGAGGCGACCCGGCCCGCCGCGACGCCCACGGGCGGTTGCGCCTCGCACACCACCGGCAGCTGCGGCTGGGACCACGGGCTGACCCCCGCGAGTCCCGGGGAGACGGCCGAGTGCGTGGACGGCACGGTCTCCGAGTCCGCGCACTTCCAGGGGACCTGCTCGCAGCACCACGGGGTGCTGTACTGGTTCAAGTGAGGCCCTGAAAGGGGTCGGGGGCAGGCCCTGGGGCTTCCCCCGACCCGTGCGGAACCGGGGCCGTCCTGGGATTCGGGAGCGGCGGCGCCCGATGCGGGATCAGTGCGGAATGCCGTCGATCACCTCGCGTGCCCCCTGGCGCAGCAGGGCGACGGCGACCGAGGTGCCCAGGGTCGCCGGGTCGAGCGGGCCGGCCCACTCGTGGGCGTCGAGGACCGTCTTGCCGTCCGCCGAGAAGACCCGCCCGTGCAGCGAGAGCCGTCCGTCCCGCTCGGCCCGGGCGTAGCCGGCGATCGGGCTGTTGCAGTGGCCCTGCAGCACGTGCAGGAACATCCGCTCGGCCGTGGTCTCCCGCCAGGCGTCCGGATCGCCCAGGCCGGCGACGGCCGCGATGGTCGCCTCGTCGCCCTCGCGGCACTGCAGCGCGAGGACGCCCGCGCCGATCGGCGGGCACATCACGTCCACCGGCAGGATCTCGGTGATCCGCCGCTGCTCACCGATCCGGGCCAGCCCGGAGGCGGCCAGCAGCAGCGCGTCGGCCTCGCCGGCGGCCAGTTTCTCCAGCCGGCGGTTGGCGTTGCCGCGGAACGGGACGCAGGCCAGGTGCGGGTGCGAGGCCGCCAGCTGCGCCACCCGGCGCACCGAGGAGGTGCCGATCCGGGTGCCGGCGGGCAGCGCGTCCAGGGTGAGCCCGCCCGGGTGGACCAGCGCGTCGCGGATGTCGTCGCGGCGCAGGAAGGCCGCGAAGACCGTGCCGGCGGGCAGCGGCCGGTCGGCCGGGACGTCCTTGACGCAGTGCACCGCGAGGTCGGCCTCGCCGGCCAGCAGCGCCGCGTCCACCTCCTTGGTGAACGCGCCCTTGCCACCGAGCGCGGAGAGCGCGCCGGTCCAGCGGTCGCCGGAGGTGGTGACCGGGATCACCTCGGTGCGCAGTCCCGGGTGCAGCGCGGCCAGTTCGGCGCGGACCCGGTCCACCTGGGCCAGCGCCATCGGCGAGGACCGGGAGACGATTCTGATCACCCCATCCCCCTTGTTGGCAAACGATCCTGACGACTGGTCCGCTGACAGTGGCGATGGCATGGCGACCACGATAGGGCGTCCGGTCGCGCGGTGCGGCTGTGGCCGCCGGCGTTGTCACGGTAGCGTGCGACATTCGTACGCAAAGGCGAGCCGGGCCGAGGGCGAGCGGGAGAGAGCTGTGACCGAGACCGAGCAGAGTGTCGCCCCGGGCCGGCCGGTGCCGACCCGACGAGACGTCGCCCGAGACGTCGCCCGGGACGGCGGCGGCCGGCCCGGGGCCGTCCGGCCGCACCTCGCGCTGGCGGTGGCGTTCTTCGCCGCGTACGCCCTGCTCGCCCTGGTCCGCTACGAGCGGTTCGGCTCACCCTCCTGGGACCTCGGCATCTTCACCGAGGCGGTCAAGGGCTACGCCCACCTGAGCGCGCCGGTGGTCTCGATAAAGGGGCCCGGCTTCAACGCGCTGGGCGACCACTGGTCGCCGATCCTGGCCGTGCTCGGCCCGGTCTTCTGGCTGGCGCCCTCGGCGGCCACCCTGCTGCTCGCGCAGGCGGCGCTGTTCGCCTGGTCGGTCGGCGTGGTCTCGGACACCGCCGCCCGGCTGCTGACCCGCCCCCGAGGGCTGCTGATCGGCGTCGCGTACGGGCTGTCCTGGGGGTTGCAGCGGGCGGTGGACGCGGAGTTCCACGAGATCGCCTTCGCGGTGCCGCTGCTCGCCGTGGTGGGCCGGCAGCTCCTGTTCGGCCGCTGGGAGCGGGCCGTCTGGTGGGCGCTGCCGCTGGTGCTGGTCAAGGAGGACCTGGGGCTGACGGTGGCCGCCGTGGGCGTGGTGCTGATGCTGGCCGGCCGGCGCTGGTTCGCCGGGGCGGCGCTGGTCTGCTTCGGCCTGGCCGCCACCGTGCTGACCGTCCTCGTGCTGATCCCGCACTTCAACCCGCAGCACGAGTTCGACTACTGGTCGAAGCTGCCCGGCGGCGAGCACCCGAAGCTGTGGCAGGTGCTCGCCGGGCCGTTCAGTCGGCTCACGGTCTGGAAGACCACCGGCTGGCTCTTCGGCATCACCGGCTTCCTGGCGCTGCGCTCGCCGCTGGTGGTGCTCGCGCTGCCCACGCTGGCCTGGCGGTTCGGCTCGTCCAACCCGATGTTCTGGGGGCCGGACTGGCACTACAACGCGACCCTGATGCCGATCCTCTTCCTCGGCCTGGTGGACGCCGTCCGCCGCTGCGCGGCCTCGCCGCGGCCGTGGCTGCGCGCCTTCGCGGACGGTATGGTGCCGGCCGCCCCGGCCATCGCGGTGGCCTGCACGGTCAGCCTGCCGGTCGGGCTGGGAGGGCTGGCGGACCCGGCGGCCTGGAGCGGCGGAGCGCACGCGGCGGCGCTGCGGGCGGCGGTGCGGGAGATTCCGCCGGGGGTGCGGGTGGAGTCCACCATCTCGTCGCTGGCGGTGCTGGCGGCCCGCGACGACGCGTACTGGCTGGGCGGCAGCAAGCCGGTGCCGCCGGACTACCTCTGCGTGGACCTGGCCGGCTGGGACGGCGGCCCGACCGATCTGCCCGCGTACGCGGCGGCGCTGCACCCGGGCTCGACGTACGCGGTGGTCTTCTCGCAGCAGCAGGTCGTGGTGCTGCACCGGGTGGGCTGACCGTGGCCCGGACAGGTCCTAGTGCTCGGTGGCCAGCTGCTGGAGGCCGTTCAGCGCACGCTCGGCCTCGTCGGCGGCGACGAAGAGGTGGTCGTGGTGGAAGCCGGCCACCACGTTGCAGCTGATCCCCAGTTCGGTGAGCCGTCCGGCCACCGCCGCGGTGAGTCCGACCGCCTCCAGCGAGGAGTGGATCCGCAGCGTGATCCAGGCGGCGACGTAGTCGTAGCGCAGGCCGAGCGCGTCCGCCTCCTCCTGCTCCAGCACCGCGGTCAGCCCCTCCGGCTCGGCGACCGTCACCACCGGGCGAAGCCCGGCCGGCACCCGTCCGGGGAACGTGCAGTAGACGTACCGGCCCGGGTTGACCTCGGGGTGCAGGTCGCCGAGCAGCTTCTGGAGATCCTTTTCACCGGCCATGCCTGCCACCGTATCCGCCCGCCCACCGGGCCCCCGGCAGCGACGCCCGCGACCCGTCCCGTGCCGAGGCGTCCCGTGCCGTCCAGAGGTGGGCGGGCCACCGCGGTGGACGGGTCGACGGAGGTTGACGGAGCCGGTGGCCGGCGGCATGATGACGGACTGCGTGGCCTACGCCGAACCTCCCGCGACCGTCTCCGGCACGGTCTCCCACCGGAGGCAAAGGGACTAGCGTCTCAGGTCGCTGTCGCAGCCGATCGCCTCGGGCGAGGTTGCCGGGGGACCGTCGCCCAAGGCGTGGAAGGCCAGCGATGACAGCCCACAGGAACTTCAAGCGCCAGGTGCGCGCCCGCGCCGCCAGGACCGGCGAGTCCTACACGTCCGCCCTCAGGCACTTCCGTCCGACCCCGGCGGGGGACGACGGGTCGGAAGCGGGGAATCCGAGGAGCGTGCGGCTCGCCGTCGCGCAGGCCCCCGTCCGCGAGGACCCCCGGGACGTCGACGCGCTGCGCGAGAGCGGCCGTCAGGTCCGTGCGCTGATGCGCGAGGCCAGTGCTCGGGGCGCGAGGATCGTGCACTTCCCGGAGGGCGCGATCTGCTTCCCCCACAAGCTCGTCATGTCCGTCGACGGCCCGGACGCGGTCGGTCCGGCGGACTGGGACCGGTGCCAGTGGGCGGTCCTGCGGACGGAGTTGGCCGCGGTCGCCGGGCTGGCACGCGAGTTGCGGCTGTGGACGGTGATCGCCTCGGTGCACCGCCTGACCGGGCCGAACCGCCCGCACAACAGCCTCTACGTCATCTCCGACCACGGCGAGGTCGTGACGCGCTACGACGAGCGCCTGCTGTCGAGGACGAAGGTCTCGTTCCTGTACTCGCCGGGCGTCTCGCCGGTGACCTTCGACGTCGACGGTGTGCGTTTCGGCTGCCTGCTCGGCATCGAGATCCACTACCCGGAGTTGTTCGCCGAGTACGAGAGGCTGGACGTCGACTGCGTCCTGTTCTCCACGACCGGCGTCTCCCCGGGCAACGCCGCCGCCCAGGCCCAGGGCCACGCCGCGGCCAACAGCTACTGGGTGAGCTTCTCGGTGCCGACGCAGCACGGCGCCACCGCTCCGTCCGGAGTCGTCGCCCCCAACGGCGACTGGCTCGGGCGCTGCCCCGCGGACGGTTCGCCGTCGGTGGCGGTCGTGGACCTCGACGAGGGTTCCGAGGCCGCCGCCGAACCGGTGACCCACGCGCGCCCCTGGCGCCGCGAAGCGCGCGCGGGCTTCCACGCCGGGCACCTGGTGACCGACCCGCGCAGCGAGGACCGCACCGCGGCCTTCTAGCGCGCGGACCGGGGGGGGGGGGGGGGGGGGGGGGGGGGGGGGGGGGGGGGGGGGAAGCGGGTGGGTGTTGTGTTGGGTTTGCTGGCCGACAAGCACAAGTCTGCG
>NZ_JBVHLF010000019.1:6904-19137 GCF_055559155.1 Kitasatospora sp. NPDC024654 | reverse complement strand
TCCCCCTCCCCCCCCCCCCCCCCCCCCCCACCCACACCCCCCCCCCCCCCCCCCCCCCCCCCCCCCCCCCTCCCGCCCCCCCCCCCCCCCCCCCCCCCCCCCCACCCCCGGGCTTTTCGGTCGTTGCCGACGGCCGCCCGACCAGGTCCCAGGTGCCCGCGGTCAGCCGGTCGAGGTCGTGTGCCCCCTGTCGGCGCGGGCCCGTCGTGTGCCGGCGAGCGTCGTCGTACGCGCCGGCCGGTTCCCGCCACGACCCACCCGACTCGTCGCACCGGCCACCTTCGAAGGCACGGTGTCCCCTGCCACTGAACCTTGACCGGTTGCCACCCAACCTTGACCAACGCCGGTTTGTAACAGTGGGCGGGCGGGCGCCATCCCGGGGCGCAGCAACGGCCCGGGGCCAGCCCATGACCCTACGGTGCCGGCCGGCCCGGGGCCGGCGGCCGTTCGGACCAACCCGCCGAGCCACCCGACACGGCCCGTGATCGCATCGCCTCATCCACCTTCATCACCGACCGCAGGGAGTCTCCATGCGCGTTCAGCCGATCCTCGGCGCGGTACTCGCGTCCGCCGCCCTAGCCATCACCGGGGCAGCCGGTGCCACCACGGCCCACGCAGCCCCCAACCATCACGCCACCGCCGACACCACCCACCACAGGCAGCAGCCCACCCCCGGACGCGAAATCATCATCGGGCAGCAACAGGAACAGTCCGTCACCTTCTGCCCTCCCAGCACCTGCTTCCCTACCGGGTCCTCCGTCCAGGTGGAGCAGCAACAGGAACAGTCGTCCGTCGTCTCCAACCCCTGGGGGCCCTGGGAGGTGGAGTCGGTACAGCATCAGGAACTGTCCGTCAGCGCCTGCGGCCTCATCTGCGCTTCCTCGCCCTGAGGCTGGTCCTCACCTGGGCGCTACCGGCCCCGCTCGATCGGCCCGTGACTGGCGGAAGCCACGCGAGACCGGGACAACAGGGCCTCCTTGAACGCTCATCGGCGTAGAAACCCGCCGAGCCGCCAAGAAGGCCCTGGTCTCACGCCCGGCGCCGATGGCGGGCAGGGCCACGGCCTGGACAGCGGGCCGGACGAGCAGCCAGCAGCGCGGCCAGGGCGCCGTAACCGCAGCAACGCCCCCAGGGGAGCCGGGACGGCGACGTCGAGCAGTGCTCAGTGCCGAGCCGTCGCCCTGATAAGGCCGCTGACCTGTGGCGATCAAACTTCGCTGTCACAAACCGGCGTTGGTCAAGATTGGGTGGCAACCAGTCAAGGTTCAGTGGCAGAGGACACACGGGACGCGATGGCTCGAGAGGCGTTGACGGGCGACAGTCACCGATATATCGTCGAGTTATCGAGACAGTACGACGAGAGGTGGTGCGCATCATGCGCGGCATGGATTCGGAGTTCGGCCGGCGTGGCCGTCGGCGTGGGGCGGGGCGCGGGCGTGGTCCCGGGTTCGAGGGGCTCCCGGGGATGCCCGGGGAGTTTCCGGAGGGGCGGCCGGCGTTCGGGCCGCCCGGTGGGCCGTTCGGCGGCCCGTTCGGGGGCGGGGCCTTCGGCGGCCCGTTCGGTGGGCCGTTCCATGGGCACGGCGGCCGTGGGCGTGGGCGGCACGGTGGTGGGCGGGCCCGGCGTGGCGACGTCCGGGCCTCGCTGCTGGCGCTGCTCAAGGAGCGGCCGATGCACGGCTACGAGATGATCACCGAGATCGGTGAGCGGACCGCGGGCGCCTGGCGGCCCAGCCCGGGTTCGGTCTACCCGACCCTCCAACTGCTGGAGGAGGAAGGCCTGATCCAGGCTCAGGAGGGTGGCGGCAAGCGGCTCTTCACGCTGACCGAGGCGGGCCGGGCCGAGGCCGAGGCGGGCTCGGCGGAGCCCTGGCTGGAGACCGGTCGGGGGGTGGACTGGGAGAAGGTGCAGGAGGCGCGCCAGGCGCTGTCGGCCGTGGAGCACGCGGTCCGGCAGGTCATGGGCACCGGTACCGAGGAGCAGCGGGCCAAGGGGCTGGCCGTCCTCACCGAGGCCCGCAAGAAGCTGTACCTGATCCTCGCCGAGGAGGGGTGACCCCTCGGCGGGGGACCACCGGGGGACGGGGGTGCCGGGCTACGGCTGGTAGGTGTACTGCCAGCGGGCCCGGCCCTTGGAGTCGAACGCCCTGGCCCGGGTGTAGACCAGCGTCCGGGCCGGCTCGTCGCCGTGCGCCGGGACCGGCACCTTGTACACCTTCGGCACGCCGTTGAAGGGGCTCAGCAGGATCGGCAGGATCTGCCCGTCCAGTGGCCCGCCGATGAACTCGGTCTCCGCACTCTTCACCCGACCAGCTTCGCACCCGGCCAGGCCTGCGCCAAAAGTCGGCCGCGAGGGTCGCCCGACCCCGGAGGTCGGTCCGCACCCGACCGATCCGCGCCCGCCACGCCACCAGCGTGCGACCGGCGCACAACCACGAGGTGACCGGCGCCGCGTACGCCGGCCGCTCGGCCGCAACCCCCGGGTCCGGAGGACCCTCGTGCTCCCTTATCCTGCTCTGTACGCCCCCCGGGCCTCACCCGGGTCAGCGGCCCGTACGGGTCGGGTGGCGCGCATCGCGCTGCGCCCGCCCGCCGAGCTTTCCGACTCTCGCACTCCGTGCCGCGGACCAAGGCGCCGGTCGCCCGGCGACATCCGGTGCCGGCCGCTCCGGCCGGTCCACCGGGCACCCCTCGGGAAGCAGCGGGTGACGCCGGGCGTTGCGTCCGGTAGTGCGTCGAACGCTGTGTCACACCAGGCACGGCAGGTGCGGAAGGGGCCCGATGGAAGCCAGCAGCAGGTGGACGACGTGGTGGCAGCGACGCGATCGGCAGCGCACCGGCCCGGCCGCCGCCGGTGCCGTTCCCTCCCCGGCCGCCCGGCTGGAGCTGCTGCTCGCCGCGGTGCGGGCCGGTTTCCCGTTGGCGCCCGCCGCGTATCCGGCCGGCTACCGCTGCTCCTGTGACCGGGTCGGCTGTCCCGCGCCGGGGCAGCACCCGGTCTCCTTCGCCTGGCAGTCGCAGGCCACCACCGACGGCGAGCAGCTCGCCCGCTGGCTCGCCCGCGACCCGCAGGCCAACTTCGTCACCGCCACCGGCCGGGCCCACGACGTGCTGGACGTCCCCGCCGAGGCCGGCCGGCTGGCCCTGGAGCGGCTGACCGAGCGCGGGGTCGGCGGCCCGGTGGCCGCGGTCGGCGAGGAGCGCTACCTCTTCTTCACCACCACCCGCGGCACCCCGGCCGACGAGGACGAGTGGTGGTCCAGCGAGCTGGACACCCATCCGGACAACGTCTCCGAGCACCCCGGGCTGCGCTGGCACTGCCGCGGCTCGTACACCCTGCTCCCGCCGGCCGCCCTGCCGGACGGCTCGCGGGTGCGCTGGATCTGCGGGCCCGACCAGCCGCTGCCCGACCCGCTGCGGGTACTGGACGTGCTGACCGACGCCTGCACCGAGGTCGGCGCGGTCGCCGAGGAGCAGTGGCTGATCGGGTGACCGTACGGATGGCCGCGGTCACGGCAGGGTGAGGATCTCCGCGCCGTCGGCCGTGACCAGCAGGGTGTGCTCGAACTGCGCCGTCCGCTTGCGGTCCTTGGTGACCACCGTCCAGCCGTCCGGCCAGATGTCGTAGTCGTAGCTGCCGAGGGTGAGCATCGGCTCGATGGTGAAGGTCATCCCGGGCTTGATCACCTCGGTGGCCCGGTCGCTGTCGTAGTGCGGGATGACCAGGCCGGAGTGGAACGAGGTGTTGATCCCGTGCCCGGTGAAGTCGCGCACCACGCCGTAGCCGAAGCGCTTGGCGTAGGACTCGATCACCCGGCCGATCACGTTGATCTGCCGGCCCGGCTTGACCGCCTTGATCGCCCGGTTGAGTGACTCCCGGGTGCGCTCGACCAGCAGCCGGGACTCCTCGTCCACCTCGCCGACCAGGTAGGTGGCGTTGAGGTCGCCGTGCACCCCGTGGATGTACGCGGTGGCGTCGATGTTGACGATGTCGCCGTCCTGGAGCACCGTCGAGTCGGGGATCCCGTGGCAGATCACCTCGTTGACGGAGGTGCAGATCGACTTGGGGAAGCCCCGGTAGCCGAGGTCGGACGGGTACGCGCCGTGGTCGCACATGTACTCGTGCGCCACCGCGTCCAGCGCGTCGGTGGTGACGCCGGGCGCGATCAGCTCGGCCGCCGCCGCCATCGCCCGGGCCGCGATCCGGCTGGCGATCCGCATCTTCTCGACGGTCTCGGCCGACTGCACCTCGGGCCCGGTGTAAGGGGTCGGTGCCGGCTTGCCGACATACTCCGGCCGGGCGATGTGCGCCGGAACCTTGCGCGTGGGGGACTGGGTGCCGGGAACGAGGAGAGCCATGGCGGGGAGTCTAGCGGCCCGGCCGGTCCGGGCCCCGGCTGTGTGTGCGAAGGCGGGGTCGGGAATGATCCCGACAAGTGAGAAGGAGACTGCTGATGCCCCTGGGATTCCACCGCAAGCCCACCGGTCAGCCGGGCGAGTGGTTCTACTGCGTCAAGCACAACAAGGTGGAGGAGGGCCCGGAGTGCCCGGCCAAGGACCGGCTCGGCCCGTACGAGTCGCCCGAGGCCGCCGCCCAGGCGCTGGAGATCGCCGCCGAGCGCAACCGCGAGTGGGCCAACGACCCACGCTGGCGCGACGACGACGGCCCCAAACCCGACGCGGGGTGACGTGACTCCCGTTCAGGCCGCCGCCGGCTCGCGCTCGCGCTGCGCCCGGACCGCCGCCACGTGCGGGTCCGTCCGGGCGTCGTAGGCCAGCAGCTTCGGCAGCCCCACGGCCAGCGCGAGCACCCCGCCGACGCAGGCCAGCCCGCCCAGCCAGATCGAGCCGCGCACCCCGGCCACCCCGGCCAGGCCGCCCGCCCGGACCTGGCCCAGCTGCGGGCCGACCGAGTAGCTGAGCAGCTCGACGCCGGCCAGCCGGCCGCGCAGCTCGTCCGGGATGGACTGGTTCCAGATGGTGGAACGGCCCATCCCGCTCACCATGTCCGCGCCGCCCGCGACCGCGAGGAAGAGGAGGACCAGCCAGACGTCGCCGACCAGCCCGGCCGCCGTCATCGCCAACCCCCAGCCGAGCGCCGCCGCGACCACCAGCCGGCCGTGCCGGCGCACCCCGCCGGCCCAGCCGCTGGTGGCCGAGACCACCAGCCCGCCGAGCGCGGGCGCGCCGTAGAGCAGGCCGAGCGCCCAGTGCGCGTGCAACTGGTCGGCCAGGAACGGGAAGAGCGCGACGGGGTAGGCGAAGAGCATCGCCACGATGTCCACCGCGTAGGTGCCCAGCAGCTCCGGGCGGCTCCAGGCGTAGCGCACGCCGGCCGCGATCGCCGCCACCGAGGGCTTGACCGCGCCACTGGCCGGCGGCACCGCCCGCATCCGGGCGAGCAGCAGCAGCGAGACGGCGAACGAGAGCACGTCCAGTCCGTAGGCGGTCTGCACCCCGGCGAACGCCACGATCACCCCGGCCAGCGCCGGCCCGAGCACCGAGGCCGTACTGCGGTAGAGGGAGAGCAGCGAGAAGGCCGCCGGGAGCTGGTCGTGCTCCACGATCCGCGGGGTCAGCGTGTCCAGGGCCGGTCGCTGCAGCCCGTCCACCGCCGCGACCAGCGCGGTGACCAGGTAGATGGGCCAGACCAGGGGGTGCGGCAGCAGTGCGTTGAGCAGCAGCAGGGCGGAGAGCAGGCCCAGGCCGGCCTCCGCGGCGAGCACCAGCCGGCGCCGGTCCAGCGCGTCGGCCAGCGCGCCGCCCCACAATCCGAAGACGATCAGCGGCAGCAGCTCGACCGCGCCGATCAGGCCGACCGCCAGGTAGGAGCCGGTGAGGTCCTTGAGCTGGAGCGGCACCGCGACGTAGGTCAGGAAGGTGCCGAAGCTGGAGACGCAGCCGGAGCCCCAGAGCAGCCGGAAGTCCCGCGAGGCGCGCCAGGGGGTGAGGTCGGGCCGCAGCCGGCGCAGCAGGGAGCGGGGATGGGGAGGTTCGTCGTTCATCGCGGGCCATCATCCGAGCCGCCGGGCGGGCCGGGCAACGGGTTTTCCGCCGGCTCCACCGTCTGCCCGCGCACCCGCGGTTCACCAGCGGCTGACCGGCTCCACGGTGAACTGCCGCAGCAGCCTGGCCAGCCGGGACTCCGCGCGGCGCGGTTCGGCGGCCGCCGAGCTGACCAGGTGCTGCACCAGGTCGAAGCCTGACTCGTCGACGGCCGGCACGGTCAGGCTCTCGTGCGCGAGCCCGACCAGTTCGCGGTCCCCGGTCTCCAGCGCCAGCACGGTGGCCCCGCCCCGGCGGGCGTCCGCGACCCGTTCCAGCAGCCCGTCGCCGGCCCGGTCCGGGGCCACCACCAGCACCGTCTCGCCGCGACCCGCGTCGGCCAGCCGCGGCAGCCCGTGCCGCAGGTGGGCCGGCGCGTCGACCGGCACCCGGTGCCGGATCAGGGCCGGCGCCAGCTCCGGCACGCCCGACCAGGCGGCCTCGTCGTCCAGGTGGGCGGCCAGGTGCCAGGGCTCGTGCGCGGCGGTGCCGACCAGCAGCAGGCCGCGGGCCGAGCGCCGGGTGACCGAGCCGCGCAGCGAGCCGGCGAAGGCGCGGGTGGTCCGGAGCAGTTCGGAGCCCGCCAGTGCCTCGCGCAGTGCGGAGACTTTCATCGCGTCCATCCCCGCAGGATGGAGCCGGGCCGCGGGCTTTGGCAGGATCTCGGGTATGACTTCCCTCGATTCAGCGAACCCGGCCGACCCGCGCCCCGACATCTCGGAGCTGGTGGTCGGTGTCCTCGGCGGCACCGGCGACCAGGGCCGCGGCCTGGCGTACCGGCTGGCCAAGGCCGGCCAGCAGATCATCATCGGCTCGCGCGACGCCGAGCGGGCCGAGACCGCCGCCGCCGAGATCGGCCTCGGCGTGCGCGGCGCGGACAACGCGACCGCCGCCCGGGAGAGCGACATCGTGATCGTCGCGGTGCCGTGGGCCGGGCACGGCGAGACCCTCGCCGCGATCCGGGCCGAGCTGGTCGGCAAGATCGTGGTGGACTGCGTCAACCCGCTCGGCTTCGACAAGCAGGGCGCCTACGCGCTGGTCCCCGAGGAGGGCAGCGCCGCCCAGC
Source organism: Kitasatospora sp. NPDC024654 (assembly GCF_055559155.1). Taxonomy (NCBI): domain Bacteria; kingdom Bacillati; phylum Actinomycetota; class Actinomycetes; order Kitasatosporales; family Streptomycetaceae; genus Kitasatospora; species Kitasatospora sp. NPDC024654. Next base: position 12,026 of record NZ_JBVHLF010000019.1, on the reverse strand, counting down.
AGGCCGCCGCGCTGCTGCCGGAGAGCCGGGTCACCGCGGCCTTCCACCACCTCTCCGCGGTGCTGCTGCAGGACCCGGAGGTGGCACGGATCGACACCGACGTGATGGTGCTCGGCGACGACCGCGCCGCCACCGACCTGGTGCAGGCGCTCGCCGAGCGGATCCCCGGGATGCGCGGGATCTACGCCGGGCGGCTGCGCAACGCGCACCAGGTGGAGTCACTGGTCGCCAACCTGATCTCGGTCAACCGCCGGTACAAGGCGCACGCCGGGCTGCGGATCACGGACGTGTGACCCGGGACCACCGTGGGTGACCCACGGTGAGCTGCCGTGAAGATCTCGTGACAACGCGGACGGTCCGGGCACACCCTGCTGCGGGTGGGCGCGGACCGTCGGCGAGAATGGCTGCCGAACGCCCCCGACCCCTGGAGCCGGCAGCATGCCCCGCAACGCCCTGTACGCCTCGCTCGTCTTCGTCCTCGCGGTGGCCGCCGCGGTGGTCTCCTTCGTGCAGGGCAACTGGCTCGGCGTGGTCTGGGTGCTGATGGCCGGGGTGTCCAGCAACATCGCCTGGTTCTACCTGCGCAAGGAGCGGCTCTCCCGGGCGGCCGGTACCACCGAGGGCTAGTGCGACCAGAACCGGAACAGGTACTGCCCGAGGTCCGCGTAGCCGCCGGACACCCCGAACAGGCCCAGCACGTCGTAGACCAGGTTGAAGAACCACTGGTTGATCTGCGACTGCCAGATCAGCACGAAGACCGCCAGCATCCCGTACGGCGCGAACGGCGCGACCGCGCGCCGGGTCTTCAGCGAGAGCCAGGGCTCGATGATCCCGTAGCCGTCCAGCCCCGGCACCGGTAGCAGGTTCAGCAGCGTGGCGCTCACCTGGAGGAAGCCCAGGAAGGCCAGCGCCGCCGGGAAGACGCTCACCTGGTAGTCGCCGACGCTGGTGGTGCCCGGCAGGTTGTCCAGCCAGCCGGCGCCGACCGGGACCAGCAGCAGTACCGCGCAGGCGGCGTTCACCAGCGGTCCGGCGGCCGAGATCAGGCTGTGCTTGAGCCGGCCCTGGATCCGGTTGCGCTCGATGAAGACCGCACCGCCGGGCAGGCCGAAGCCGCCCAGCACCACGAAGATCACCGGGAGCACGAAGCTGGTCACCGCGTTGGCGTAGCGCAGCGGATTGAGCGTCAGGTAGCCCTTGGCGCCGACGGTGATGTCGCCGCCGTGCAGCGCGGTGCGGGCGTGCGCGTACTCGTGCAGGCAGAGCGAGATCATCCAGCCGGCCACCACGAAGAGGAAGACGCCGAAGCCGGCCGCGCCGTACCCCGTCCACACCGCCCACCCCGAGGCGGCCAGTATCCCGAGCAGGACCCAGAACACCGGACTGATCCGGCGCTCCTCGCTGCTGCGGCGGGTGTCGGCAAAGCTCATGGTGTTCGGGTCTCCGATGGCGGGTCGGTGGGCGGACCCGACCGATCATGCCCGGGCAGGCCGCCGCGGACAAGCGACGACGGATGAACGACGGGCGGCCGGCGGCCGTTCCGGCCGCGGTCCCGCCGGTGTTCCTCCCGCGCGGTGTTCCTCCCGCCCTCCCACCCGGCGTTCCTCCCGCCCTCCCACCCGGCGTTCCACCCGGCGCCCGCGCGGGTGGGCGCCCTCCAGCAGAATGGTCCAGTGCGTTACGGAATCCTCGGCACCACCACGGCCCACCACGACGACGGCACCCCGGTCCCGCTCGGCGGCGCCCGACTGCGCGCGCTGCTCGCCGCGCTGGTGCTCCGCGAGGGGCGGCCGGTGCCGGCCGAGGTGCTGATCGACGAGGTCTGGGACACCGAGCCGCCGCAGGACGCGGCCGCCGCGCTGCAGACCCTGGTCGGCCGGTTGCGCCGGACCATCGGCCGGGACGAGGTCGGCTCCGGCCCCGGCGGCTACTGGCTGACCGGGCCGCGGACCGACCTCGGCCGGTTCCAGGAGCTCGCCGCCCGGGGCGGCCGGGCGCTGGACGCCGGCGAGGCCGAACCGGCGTCCCGCGACCTGCGGGCGGCGCTGGCACTCTGGCGTGGGCCGGCGTTGGCCGACCTGCCGGACCGGGCGGGCAGCGCGGTGCGGCTGGAGGCCCAGCGGACGGAGGCGCAGCGCCGGCGGATCGCCGCCGACCTGGCGCTCGGCCGGGCCACCGAGGTCGCCGCCGAGCTGGCCGGCCTCTGTGCGGACCGGCCGTTGGACGAGCCGCTGCACGTGCTGTGGATCCGCGCGTTGCGGCAGACCGGGCGCACCGCCGAGGCGTTGAGCCGGTACGAGACCGTGCGGCGCGCGCTGGCCGAGCGACTGGGCGCCGATCCTGGTGCCGAACTGCGGCAACTGCACCGGGAGTTGCTCGAACCATCGGTGAAATCCGCTGAGCCCGAGGCGACTTCCGTTGCGTCGGCGCGCGGTTCGGTCGGCAATCTGCGGCCGCTGCTGACCAGCTTCGTCGGCCGCTCGCAGGACCTCCGGACGCTCTCCCAACTGCTGGGCGGCGAGCGGCTGGTGACGCTGACCGGGCCGGGCGGCTCGGGCAAGACCCGGCTCTCGGTGGAGGCCGGCCGCGCCCTGCAACAGGCCGGCGAGGACTTCCCGGACGGCGTCTGGCAGGCCGAACTCGCGCCGCTGGAGAGCCCGTCGGCCGTCCCCGGCGCGGTGCTCTCCGCGCTCGGGCTGCGCGGCACGGTGCTGCACCACTCCACGGTGGCCGAGGTGGTCGAGGGCCGCTCCGAGGACCCGGTGCGGCAGATCGTCGAACGCTGCGGCCGCGGCCGGATGCTGCTGATCCTGGACAACTGCGAGCACCTGGTCGACGCCGCCGCCACGCTCGCCGACCGACTGCTCGGCGAGTGCCCGGGGCTGACCGTGCTGGCGACCAGCCGCGAGCCGCTCGGCGTGCCCGGCGAGGCGGTACTGCCGGTCGAGCCGCTGCCCGACCCGACGGCGCTGCGGCTGCTCGCCGAGCGCGGTGCCGCCGCCCGGCCCGGCTTCGACCCCGCGGACGACCCGGCGGCCTGTGCGGAGATCTGCCGCCGGCTGGACGGTCTGCCGCTCGCCATCGAGCTGGCCGCCGCCCGGCTGCGCAGCATGACGCCGCGCCAGCTGGCGGACCGGCTGGACGGCCGGTTCGCGCTGCTCACCGGCGGCAGCCGGATCCTGCTGCCGCGCCAGCAGACGCTGCGCGCGGTGGTCGACTGGAGCTGGGAGCTACTGGACGAGCGCGAGCGCGCGGTGCTGCGCCGGCTGTCGGTCTTCGCCGGCGGCTGCACCCTGGAGGACGCCGTCCAGGTCTGCGCCGACCCGGCCGGCCCGGCCGCCGCGGAGGTCGCCGAGCCGCTCTTCTCGCTGGTCGACAAGTCGCTGCTGGTGGCCGTCCTCAACCCGGAGGGCCCGCCGCGCTACCGGATGCTGGAGACGATCCACGAGTACGCCGCCGAGCGGCTCGCCGAGGCGGGGGAGACCGAGCCGGTCCGCCGCCATCTGCACCACTTCCGCGAGCTGGCCCGGACCGCCTCGCGCGAGCTGCACGGCCCGCGGCAGCTGGAGCTGATCGCGCTGCTGGAGCGCGAGCAGGACAACATCCGGGCCGCGCTGCGCCGCGCGGTGGACGCCGGGGACGAGCAGGAGGCACTGGTCCTGGTGCTCGGGATGAGCTGGTTCTGGTCGCTGCGCGACTACCACACCGAGTCGCGCCAGTGGTACGGGGAGGTGGCCGCGCTCGGCCCGAACGCCTTCGACGAGCACGCCCCCCGGCCCGCCCCGCTGCTGGTGGACCCGCTGGACGCGCCGCCGCCGATGGCCCGCGAACTGCTGGAGGAGGCCCGTCGGCAGCTCCAGCTCCAGGTGCTGATCTCGCTGTTCACCGGCAACATGGCGATGCTGGGCGACCCCGAGGTGGGCCGCGTCGCGCACCGGGTGCTGGCGATGTACACCCCGGACCTGCCGCAGAGCTACCGGTTCCCGATAGTGCAGCGGGTGTTCGCGGCCTTCCTGGCCGGTGAGATGGACCGGATGCGGCCGCTGCTGGACGAGACGGTGGAGGGCTGCCGCCGGCACGGCCGGCCGCACGACCTCGCCTTCGTGCTGCAGATCCGGGCCCGGCTGCTGAACGACTGGGCCGGCGGTCTGGAGCAGGCGATCCGGGACACCGAGGAGGCGCTGGAGCTGTTCACCCGCGCCGGGGACCGCTGGGGGATGTCCGAGTCGCTCTCCGCCCGGGGCGAGAACGCGGCCCGCAGCGGCGACTCGGCGCGCGCCGTCGAGTACTACGGCCTGGCGATCGAGCTGGCCAGGGAGATCGGCGCGCGGCAGGAGGTGTCGATGCTCCAGGTCCGGCTGGGTGAGGCGATGTTCGACAGCGATCGGGAGGCCGGCGAGCGGCTGATCCGTGAGGCCATGGAGGTGGCGAGCGCGGGCAGTCAGGTCGGCGACGGTGCGCTGCTCTACGGCCGGATGGTGCTCTGCTCGCTGCACGCGCGGCGTGGCGAGTACGCCGAGGCGCTCGGCGAGTTGGACCGGCTGGAGCTCGGCCACGGGGCGTTCGGTCCGGTGATGCCGCAGATCTTCCAGGGGATCGTGGGCTGTTGCCGGGCCTGGGTGGTGGCCCGGACGGGCGAGCCGGGGCGCGGGCTCGAGCTGCTGCGCGAGGGGCGCCGGCTGGTGCGGTCGGTGGAGAGCGGGGCCAACGTGTTCGCCGAGCACATGACCATGATGCTGATGCTGCCGGCGGTCGGGGTGCTGGTCGAGCGGGCGGTGCGGGACGGCAGCCGCCCGGCCGCCGTGCGGGGCGCCGAACTGCTCGGCGCATACCTGGGGTTGCACGGCGCCCAGGGGTCGGTCGTCGAGCGCGAGGAGCGCGAGCACTGCGAACGGGGCCTGGCCGACCTGCTCGGCGAGGAGGCGTACCGGACCGCGTTCGCCGCCGGCGGCGCCCTGACGCTCTCCGAGGCCTGCGTCCTGCTGGACGATCTCGACGGGCTCTGAACGGGCTGTCCCGGGGGGGGGGGGGGGGGGCCCCGGGCAAAAAGTGTTCGGTTCCGTGTGCTTTTTGTGGGTGGACCCCCCCACCAATGCCGAGGACCAGGCGTGCTCCCACCCCC
>NZ_JBVHLF010000019.1:0-6894 GCF_055559155.1 Kitasatospora sp. NPDC024654 | reverse complement strand
AACCGAGCCTAGTGTATATCGCATGCCCCCCCACACTGCTCTCAGACTTCTGTTTCCGTGGGCGCTCTTGACACGCCCTCGACGTTCTCTTACGGGGGCCCCCCCCCCCCCCCCCCGGGACAGCCGTTGCCGGCTCAGGTGCGCTTGCGGTAGCGGGCCACCGCCAGCGGTGCGGCGACCGCGGTGATCGCCACCGACCAGATCAGTACGGTGGTCACCGAGTGGGCCAGCGGACCGCCGTTGATCAGGCTGCGGCAGGCGTCCGCCAGGTTGGTGAGCGGGTTGTGCCTGGTGAAGGCCTGGAGCCAGCCCGGCATGCTGCGGGTCGGCGCGAAGATCGAACTGCCGAACTGCAGCGGCATGATGACCAGCATGGTGACGCCCTGCACGGCCTGCGCCGAGCGCATCGCCAGCCCGAGCAGCATCGAGACCCAGGTGAGCGAGAGGCCGAACAGCAGGGAGAGGCCGACCGCGGCCAGCACCTGCAGCGGACCGGTCCTGATCTGCAGGCCGAGCAGCAGCGCGAAGCCGATCAGGATGGCGAAGGAGATCAGGCTGCGGCAGGCCTCGGCCATCAACTTGCCGAGCAGTACGGCCGATCGGCCGATCGGCAGGGTGCGGAACCGGTCCATCACCCCGGTGCTGAAGTCGGTGTTGATCCCGGTGCCGACGGCCATCGCCAGGTTGAGCCCGGTGCTCCCCAGCAGCCCCGGGATCATGTACTGCTTGTACTCCTGCTGGCTGCCGGAGACCGCGCCGCCGAAGACGTAGACGAAGAGCACGGTGAAGACGATCGGCAGGATCAGCGCGTCGGCCATCGACTCCGGGTCGGCCTTGATCCGCATCAGGTTGCGCCGGGTCAGCGCGCCGACGTGGCGCAGCGTGGCGGTGAGGCCGATCCGGCGGTCCGCCTCCGGGTGGGGGGTGGTCAGGGTGGCGGTGCTCATCCGAGCTGCTCCTTGCGGTCGGCCGGGTCGCCGGCGGCGGCGGTGGGGGTGGTGGTGCGGCCGGTGATGGCCAGGAAGACCTCGTCCAGGCTGGGCACCTTGGTGTCGATGCCGGCTATGGTGAATCCGCGGCTGCCCAACACGCAGATCACGGCGGTCAGTTGCTCGTCACCGGTGATCGGCACGGTGAGCAGGCCGGGCCGGTCCGGGTGCTCGGGGTCGGCGGCGACGACGGCGCCGGGCAGCTCGGCCTCGGTCAGGCAGCGGACCATCGCCGGCAGCTCGGCCGGGTCGGCCGGCCGGACCTGCAGGGTCTGCCCGCCCACCTGGGCCTTCAGCCCGGCGACCGTGCCGTTGGCGATCACCCGGCCGCGGTCGATCACGGTGAGGTCCCGGGCCAGCTGCTCGGCCTCCTCCATGTACTGGGTGGTGAGCAGCACCGTGGTCCCCTCGCCGACCATCCGCTGCACTTCGCCCCAGACCTCGTTGCGGGTGCGCGGGTCCAGGCCGGTGGTGGGCTCGTCCAGGTAGAGCACGCGGGGCCGGCCGATCATGCTGGCCGCCAGGTCGAGCCGGCGGCGCATCCCGCCGGAGTAGGTCTTGGCCGGGCGCTTGGCCGCCTCGGTGAGCGAGAAGCGCTCCAGCAGCTCGGCGGCCCGGGCCCGGGCGTCCCGGCGGGAGAGGTCGAGCAGCCGGCCGATCAGGTAGAGGTTCTCGTGGCCGGAGAGCAGCTCGTCGACCGAGGCGTACTGCCCGGTCAGGCCGATCGTGCGGCGCAGCTGCCGGGGCTGGGTGAGCACGTCGTAGCCGCCCACCACGGCGGTACCGGCGTCCGGCCGGATCAGCGTGGAGAGCACCCGGATCAGCGTGGTCTTGCCGGCGCCGTTCGGGCCGAGCACGCCGAGCACGGTGCCTTCCCGGACGGTCAGGTCGACCCCGTCCAGGGCCTTGGTCGCACCGAAGTGCTTGACGATGCCGCGGGCCTCGACGGCCGTGCCGGTCGTCGTCCGCCGGCTGGTGCGGTGCCCCTGGTCGTGCGGGGCGAGGGCGATCTGTGTCATGCCCCCAGGCTGTCCGGCCCGGCTGTCACCCCGCCGTCATCGCCCGCTCGCCGCTGTCAGCCCGCTGTCACGCCGCTGTCAGCGGTCGGGACCGGCGGCCGGGGCCGGCACCCACTCGGAGTGCCGGCCCCGCCAACCGCCCTCAGTGGAAGGTGTGTTCGGGTGCCGGGAAGCTGCCCCCGCGCACCTCGTCGGCGAACTCCCGGGCCGCGCCGCCGAGTGCCTCGCGCAGCTCGGCGAACTTCTTGACGAACTTCGGTACCCGGCCGGCCGTCATGCCCGCCATGTCGGTCCACACCAGCACCTGCGCGTCGCAGCCCGCGCCGGCGCCGATGCCGACGGTCGGGATGGTCAGCGACTCGGTGACGTGCTGGGCCAGTTCGGCCGGGACCGCCTCGAGCACCACCGAGAAGGCGCCGGCCTGTTGCACCGCCTTGGCGTCGCGCTGCAGCTTGTGCGCCGCCTCGTCGCCGCGACCCTGGACGGGGTAGCCGCCCAGCGCGTGCACCGACTGCGGGGTGAGGCCGATGTGCGCCATCACCGGCACGCCCGCCTCGACCAGCAGCTCGATGGTGTGCGCGCTGCGCTCGCCGCCCTCCAGCTTGACCGCCTGGACCCCGGCCTCCTTCATCAGCCGGGCGGCGTTGCGCAGGGCCTGGGCCGGGGACTCCTGGTACGACCCGAACGGCATGTCACCGATGACCAGCGCGCGCTGCGTGCCGCGCACCACGGCTGCGGAGAGCATCGTCATCTGGTCCATGGTGACCGGCACCGTGGTGTCGTAGCCGAGGTGGCAGTTGCCCGCCGAGTCGCCGACCAGCAGGACCGGGATGCCCGCCTCGTCGAAGACGCCGGCGGTCAGCGCGTCGTACGCGGTGAGCATGGCCCAGCGCTCGCCGCGCTGCTTGGCGGCGGCGAGGTCGCGGACGGTGACGCGGCGGTTGGTGACCCCGCCGTAGAGGGTGCTGCCCTGGGACGCGGCGGCCGCCGCGGCGGCGGGCGTCTGGGCAGGCGAAAGCGGAGAAGTGTTCATGGAACAGGCTCCTGAAGGGTTGTCGTCTCGTGGCGCCGTGCGGCGTCCCCGGATCACCCCCATGCTTGCACGGCCCTGCCACGCAGCAAAAGTCCCGACCGCCCGGCGAGGCTTTGCCCAGCCTTTACGATACGGGTACGTCTCGTATCGTAAAAACGAGTACGCTGGGCCGCCGGGGGTTCCAAGACGTTTGCGTCTCGTTAAGAGGCCGGGCCGCCCGGTCGCCCCTCCCGCCAGCACTCCTTCCTCCGACGGGACACCCGCATGTCATCGCCGCTCCCCACCAGCCCGCCCCGGGTGCCGGAAGCCATCCACCGCCGCCGCTGGGCGATCCTCGGCACCCTGGTGCTGGCCCTGCTCGTGGTGGTCCTGGACAGCTCGATCCTCAACGTCGCGATGAAGACCATCTCGACCCCGGCGCCGGTCGGCCTGGGCGCCTCGCAGAGCGACCTGGAGTGGGCGATCAACGCCTACACGCTGGTCTTCGCCGGGCTGCTCTTCACCTCCGGCCTGCTCGGCGACCGGTTCGGCCGCAAGAAGACGCTGCTGGTCGGCATGGTGGTGTTCGGCGTCGCGTCACTGTTCTGCTCGATGGCCACCAGCCCCGCCGAGCTGATCGGCTTCCGCGCGCTGATGGGCCTCGGCGGTGCCTTCGTGATGCCCGCCACGCTGGCCATCATCATGAACGTCTTCGAGCGGCACGAGCAGCCGCGGGCGATCGGCATCTGGGCCGGCGCGGTCGGCCTGGCCATCGCGATCGGCCCGATCACCGGCGGCCTGCTGATCGAGCACTTCTGGTGGGGTTCGGTCTTCCTGGTCAACGTGCCGATCGTGGTGGTGGCCGTGGCCGCGATGGTCGTCCTGGTCCCGGACTCCAGGGACCCCAACCCCGGCAAGCTCGACCCGGTCGGCGTGCTGCTCTCCATCGTCGGTCTGGTGGCGCTGATCTACGGCATCATCAAGGGCGGCGACAAGGCCTCCTTCACCGACCCCGCGGCCGTCGTCCCGGTGCTGATCGGGCTCGGCGCGCTGGCCGTGTTCGTGTCGTACGAGCGGCGGACCGCGCACCCGGCACTGAACGTCACCTGGTTCCGCAACAAGGTCTTCGCCACCTCGGTCGCGGTGATCGGCCTGGTCTTCTTCGCGCTGATGGGCGTCTCGTTCTTCGGCGTCTTCTACACCCAGGGCGTGCGCGGCTACAGCGCGCTGGCCGCCGGCGCGCTGATGCTGCCGCTGGCCGTCGCGCAGATGCTGTTCGCCCCGCGGGCCCGGCTGGTGGTGGACAAGCTCGGCGTCCGGGCCACCTGCGCCGGCGGCATGTTGCTGATCGCGCTCTCCTTCCTGGGCTACCTGTTGCTCGGCAAGACCACCCCGATCTGGGTGCTGGAGGTGATCGGCTTCGTGATGGGCGCCGGCATGGCGCACGTGATGCCGCCGGTGACCGTCTCGATCATGGGTTCGCTGCCGCGGGAGAAGGCCGGCTCGGGCTCGGCGATCAACAACACCTTCCGCCAGGTCGGCGGCTCGCTCGGGGTCGCGGTGCTCGGTGCGGTGCTCTCCACCGTCTACCGCAACGGCATGACCGACCACCTGCAGCAGCTGCCGCCCGCGGCGCGGCAGGCGGCCGGCGAGTCGCTGGAGGCCACCCTCGACGTGGTCGGCACGCTCGGCCCGCGCGGCCAGGTGCTGGTCGAGCCGGCCTTCGACTCCTTCATCCACGCGATGCACACGGTGGCCACGCTGTCCGCCGCGGTGACCCTGGTCGGCGCGCTGCTGGCCTGGTTCTGCCTGCCGAGCAAGGTCGCCGCCCCGGCCGCCGGCGGCCCGGCGCCGGCCGAGGAGACCCGCACCCCGCAGTCCGCCGAGGCCTGAGTGATCAGCGTGGAGAATGGCTGCATGGACACGGAGCGTCAGGCCCATCTCCTCGGCAGTGCCCCCGGCGGCACCTCCGCCGGGACGCCGACCTGTGCGGCGCCCCGGCGCGGCCGACCCCGCTCCGAGGCGGCCGAGCAGGCCATCTGCGCGGCCGTCGAGCGGCTGATGATGGACGGCGCGGGGCTGGCCGACCTGACCGTCGAGGGCGTGGCACAGGCCGCCGGCGTCGGCAAGGCCACCATCTACCGCCGCTGGCCCAACAAGGAGGCCATGCTGGTCGACGTGGTGGTCCGGCTGGACGACCCGGAGCCCGAGCTGGCCGGCCGCTGCGCCAAGGACGACCTGGTCACGCTGCTGGAGCACATGCGCCGGCGCGGGCTGGCGAAGCGCTCGCGCTGGGTGCTGATGGTGGTCTTCAACCAGCTGCACGGGCTGCCCGCGCTCCGCGAGGTCTACTACGAGCGGGTGATAAGGCCCCGTCGGGAGACCATCCGTTCGGTGGTCGAGCGCGGTCAGGCCACCGGCGAGTTCCGGGCCGACCTGGACTCCGAGATGCTGGCCGAGATGCTGGTCGGCCCGATGCTGGTGCGCACCGTGCTCTGGGACGACGCACCACTGGACGACCCCGGGCTGTCCGCCGCCATGGTGGAGGCGATGCTGGAGGGTCTGGGTGGCCCGGCTCACGTTCGCCGGGCCGGGTAATCGCGGCCGCGCCGGAACCCAGGGTGACCGTCCGGACGTCTGTCACGTCATAGGCTCAGCCGAGAATCAGATCATTTGCGTCGGAATCGGCACAGCCTGACGAACCGCAGAGCACCGAGGGGTCACCGCATGACGCAGGCCGACGAAGCAGTCGTGGCGGACGGGGGCGGCACGCCGCCCACCGCCGCAGGCGCACGCCTGCGCCGCGCGGGCGGGTGGCTCCGCCGCTCCTGGGGCCCGGACCGCAAGGGCCGCCGCAGCTGGCGGCGCGGCTGGATCCTCGCCGTGCTGGCCGGGCTGCTCGCCCTGCTGATGGCGCTGCACCGGCAGCTGCCCAACAGCTTCGGCAACCTCGGCAGCCTGCTGGAGACCTTCCTGCCCTGGTTCGGCCTGCTGGTCCCGGTGCTGCTGGTCGGCGCGCTGCTGCGCCGCTCGGCCACCGCGCTGGTGGCGCTGCTGCTGCCGGTGCTGGTCTGGGTCAACCTGTTCGGCGGCCTGCTCGGCGACAAGAGCACCGGCAAGGGCGACTTCACCGTGCTCACCCACAACGTGGAGGCCGGCAACACCGACCCGGCCGGCACCGCGCGGATGGTGGTCGGCTCGGGTGCGCAGATCGTCGCGCTGGAGGAGCTGACCGGGCAGGCGCTGCCGGTCTACACCGCGGGGTTGGCCACCGCGTACCCGTACCACGTGGTCGAGGGCACGGTCGGGCTCTGGTCCAAGTACCCGCTCTCCGGCACCCGGGTGGTGGACATCAAGATCGGCTGGACCCGGGCCTTCCGTACCGAGGTGACCACCCCCGAGGGGCCGCTCGCGGTGTACGTGGCGCACATGCCCTCGGTCCGGGTGAAGTTCGACGGCGGCTTCACGGCCGACCAGCGCGACGTCAGCGCGCAGGCGCTGGGCGACGCCATCCAGGCCGAGCCGCTCGGCAAGGTGCTGTTGCTCGGTGACCTCAACGGCACCATGAACGACCGCGCGCTGGCCCCGGTCACCTCGCAGCTGCGCTCGGCGCAGGGCACCGCGGGGGCGGGCTTCGGGTTCAGCTGGCCCTCGGAGTTCCCGATGGCGCGGATCGACCAGATCATGAGCCGGGGCATGCAGCCCACCGACTCCTGGGTGCTGCCGGCCGACGGCAGCGACCACCGGGCGGTCGCCGCCGACTTCCGCTACGACCGCTGAGCTTGCGATTTTAGGGCGCAGAGATCGTTTAGGTCTGGGTTCTGCTGTTCTCCGGACATGGGAGCGGCCTTCGGGTGACGCTGGGTTCTCGCCA
>NZ_JBVHLF010000018.1:115053-128411 GCF_055559155.1 Kitasatospora sp. NPDC024654 | reverse complement strand
GGCTCCCAGTAGACGACTGGGTTGATAGGCCGGATGTGGAAGCCCTGTGAGGGGTGGAGCTGACCGGTACTAATAGGCCGAGGGCTTGTCCTCAGTTGCTCGCGTCCACTGTGTTGTTCTGAAACAACGACCGCCTTGCCGGCGGGTCGACAGTTTCATAGTGTTTCGGTGGTCATAGCGTGAGGGAAACGCCCGGTTACATTCCGAACCCGGAAGCTAAGCCTTACAGCGCCGATGGTACTGCAGGGGGGACCCTGTGGGAGAGTAGGACGCCGCCGAACGATTTTTCAGAGAAGCCCCTTCCGGGAGACCGGGAGGGGCTTCTCGCGTTCCGGGAGCCGATTCCGGGAGCCTGCCGGGCGCAAGCCGTTCGCCCCGGCTCGTGGTGGCCCGGTAGAGTCGGCCAGGCACAGTCAACGAAGCTACAGGAGGCTCCCGGGTGGAGGTCCAGGAGACGCGCGTCCAGACCGACCGTGTCCTCACCATCCCCAACCTGCTCAGCATGGGCCGCCTGGTCGGCGTTCCGTTGTTCCTCTGGTTGATCCTCTGGCCCGAGTTCAACGGTCCGAAGAACGACGGTTGGGCTCTGCTGATCCTGATGCTCAGTGGGGTCAGTGACTACCTGGACGGCAAGCTGGCCCGGAAGTGGGGGCAGATCAGCCGGGTCGGCCAGCTCCTCGACCCGTTGGCGGACCGGCTCTATGTGCTCTCCACGCTCGTCGGACTGACCTGGCGCGAGATCCTGCCCTGGTGGGTAACCGCGCTGCTGCTGGCCCGGGAGGCCTTCATCGCCTCGTTGCTGCCCATTCTGGGCCGGCACGGCTACGGCCCGCTCCAGGTGAGTTTTCTCGGCAAGGCGGCCACCTTCAATCTGATGTACGCCTTTCCGCTTCTGCTGCTCGGTCAGGGCGACGGGTGGGTCCACCACACCGCCGCGGCGGTTAGCTGGGCATTCATCTGGTGGGGGACCGTGCTCTACTGGTGGGCCGCCATCCTCTATGCGGTGCAGGCACGCCGGATCGTCCGGAGTGACACGGTGGCCGACGGCTGACGGTTGACGGGCCGTAATCGCCACGGAGTAAACCTGTCCGTCCGCGCGTCGGATGATTTCAGCCGGGTAGATGAGTCCTGGAACGGTTTGATGGACGAGGAGTCCACTGCCGCGCGAAGGAGGACGCACCCGCAATGAAAGCCGTTGTGATGGCAGGAGGCGAGGGAACTCGTCTCCGCCCGATGACTTCGAGCATGCCGAAGCCGCTGCTACCGGTCGCCAACCGACCGATCATGGAGCACGTGCTGCGGCTGCTCAAGCGGCACGGCCTCACCGACACCGTCGTCACGGTCCAGTTCCTGGCCTCGCTGGTCAAGAACTACTTCGGCGATGGCGAGGATCTGGGGATGAACCTCACCTACGCCAACGAGGAGGTGCCGCTAGGCACTGCCGGCAGCGTCAAGAACGCTGAGGACGCACTCCGTGACGACTCCTTTCTGGTGATCTCCGGTGACGCGCTCACCGATTTCGATCTCTCCGAGTTGATCGCTTTTCACCGGAGCAAGGGGGCGTTGGTCACCGTCTGTCTCACCAGGGTTCCCGATCCGTTGGAATTCGGTATCACGATCGTTGACGACGAGGGCCGGGTGGAGCGGTTCCTGGAGAAGCCGACCTGGGGCCAGGTCTTCTCGGACACCGTCAACACCGGCATCTACGTGATGGAACCCGAGGTCTTCGACTACGTTGCCGCCGGGCAGTCGGTGGACTGGTCGAGCGACGTGTTCCCGCAGTTGCTGAAGGAGGGCAAGCCGGTCTACGGCTACGTGGCCGAGGGCTACTGGGAGGACGTCGGCACCCACGAGAGCTACGGCAAGGCGCAGGCGGACGTCCTGGAGGGCAAGGTCGACGTCGAGCTGGACGGCTTCGAGATCTCGCCCGGGGTGTGGGTCGCCGAGGGAGCCGAGGTCGATCCGGAGGCGATCCTGCGCGGCCCGCTCTACATCGGCGACTACGCCAAGGTCGAGGCCGGGGTCGAGCTGCGTGAGCACACCGTGCTGGGCAGCAACGTGGTCGTCAAGCGCGGTGCGTTCCTGCACAAGGCGGTGGTGCACGACAACGTCTACGTCGGCCCGCAGACCAATCTGCGCGGCTGCGTGGTCGGCAAGAACACCGACGTGATGCGGGCGGCCCGGATCGAGGACGGCGCGGTGATCGGGGACGAGTGCCTGATCGGCGAGGAGTCGATCATCGCGGGCGGGGTCCGGGTCTATCCCTTCAAGACCATCGAGGCCGGCGCCTTCGTCAACACCTCGGTGATCTGGGAGTCGCGCGGTCAGGAGCACCTGTTCGGCGCGCGCGGCGTCTCCGGCATCCTCAACGTCGAGATCACCCCCGAGCTGGCGGTCCGGCTGGCCGGGGCGTACGCGACGACCCTGAAGAAGGGCGCCACCGTCACCATCGCGCGTGACCACTCGCGTGGTGCCCGTGCGCTCAAACGGGCGATGATCTCGGCCCTGCAGACCAGTGCCATCGACGTCCGCGACCTGGAGAACGTGCCGCTGCCGGTGGCGCGTCAGCACACCGCGCGCGGCAGTGCCGGCGGGATCTTCCTGCGGACCACGCCCGGGGTGCCGGACTCACTGGACGTGCTGTTCTTCGACGAGCGCGGTGCGGACCTCTCGCAGGCCGGGCAGCGCAAGCTCGACCGGGTGTACGCCCGTCAGGAGTACCGCCGGGCGTTCCCCGGCGAGATCGGCGACCTGACCTTCCCGTCCAGCGTCTTCGACTCCTACGCGGGCAACCTGCTCCGGGCGGTGGACACCACCGGGGTGCGGGAGGCCGGGCTCAAGGTCGTGGTGGACACCGCGCACGGCAGCGCCGGCCTGGTGCTGCCCAGCATCCTGGGCCGGCTCGGAGTGGAGGCGCTGACCGTCAGTGGCGGTCTGGACGAGGCCAGGCCCACCGAGGACGCGGAGGAGCGGCGGGCCGGGCTGGCCCGGCTGGGTGCCCTGGTGGCCTCCTCGCGGGCCGCCTTCGGGGTGCGCTTCGACCCGGTGGGGGAGCGGGTCTCCTTCGTGGACGAGCTGGGGCGGGTGATCGACGACGACCGGGCGCTGCTGGTGCTGCTCGACCTGGTGGCCGCCGAGCGCCGCAGCGGGCAGGTCGCGCTGCCGGTGACCACGACCCGGATCGCCGAGCAGGTCGCCGCCTACCACGGCACCCAGGTCTGCTGGACCACCACCTCGCCGGACGACCTGGCCAAGGCGGCGGCCGCGGACGGGACGATCTTCGGCGGCGACGGGCGTGGCGGCTTCGTGGTGCCGGAGTTCGGCGGCGTGCTGGACGGCGCGGCGGCCTTCGTCCGGCTGGTCGGCCTGGTGGCGCGGACCCAGCTGACGCTGAGCCAGATCGACGCGCGCATCCCGCAGGCCCACATGCAGCGGCGGGACATCGCCACGCCGTGGGCTGCCAAGGGCATGGTGATGCGCTCGGTGGTCGAGGCGGCCGGTGACCGGCGGCTGGACACCACGGACGGCGTCCGGGTGGTCGAGGCGGACGGGCGCTGGACGCTGGTGCTGCCGGACCCGGCCGAGGCGGTCACCCACCTGTGGGCCGAGGGGCCGGACGACGAGGCGACCCGCAGCCTGCTGGACGAGTGGGCCGCCGTGGTGGACAGCGCGGGACGCTAGCGAAGTCCGGGGGCTCCCCGGACGGCTGACGGGCCGTCCGGGGGAGCCCGTTGGTCCGTTCGTGGGTCATGCCCGGGCGTCCCGGGGACGTGGCACGATGTCCCGCATGCCAGCGACACGCGCACCGGGCGCCCGGGACGGTCGGTTCGTCCGTCCGGACGCCTCGATGTCGCTGCTGACCAACGTGATCGACCACAGCCTGGACGAGGGCTACGCGGCGGCGGCCCGGGCCCGCGGTGAGGTGGGCCGGCGCCGGATGCCCACCGCGACCCGCGGTCGGCTGGTGCTGGCGCTGGGGCTGGCCCCGGTGGCGGTGGTGGTGACGGTCAGCGCGGTCAACGCGCACGACTCCGAGCCCACCCTCGCGAGGGAACACAAGGCGCTGGCGCAGCGGGTCACCGACGGTACCGCGGCCGCCGACAAGCTCCAGCAACAGATCGAGGCGCTGCGCACCCGGGTGGATCAGGCCCAGCGGCGGGCGTTGAGGTCCGCCGGCGGTGCCGGCGGTGCCAGCGGGCTGGCCGCGCTGGAGGGCACGGTGGGCACCGGCGCGGTGACCGGCCCCGGCTTCAGGCTGGTCCTCCAGGACGGCCGGGAGGACGGGAGCGGCGGGGTCGATCCGCGCACCTCGGACGGGTTCGACAGCACCCGGATCCACGACCGCGACCTCCAGCTCGTGGTCAACGGGATCTGGCAGGCCGGCGCGGAGGCGGTCTCGATCAACGGGCAGCGGCTCACCGCGCTCTCCGCGATCCGCGCGGCCGGGGACGCCGTGCTGGCGGACAACCGGCCGCTGGTGCCGCCGTACACCGTGCTGGCGATCGGCGACGCCAGGCGGCTGGCCGGGGACTTCCAGGCCGGGCCGGGAGGCCAGTACCTGAAGGTCCTGCAGCGGCGTTACGGCATCAGGTACACCGTGTCGGCCGAGCGTTCGCTGGACCTGCCGGCCGCGGTGGGCTTCACCGTCCGGCTGGCACAGCCCGTGGTCGACTCGCCGTCCTCCTCGCCTTCGCCGGCCCCGGCTACTACGACAGGAGCGTCAACACCGTGATTGCCGTGCTGGGACTGATCTCCGGGGTGGTGGCCGGGCTCTTCGTGCAGCCCGAGGTGCCGACCGCCGTCGTCCCGTACCTGCCGATCGCGGTGGTGGCCGCGCTGGACGCGGTGTTCGGTGGCGTGCGGGCGATGCTGGACGGGATCTTCGACGACAAGGTCTTCGTGGTCTCCTTCCTGACCAACGTGGTGGTGGCGGCACTGATCGTCTTCCTGGGGGACCAGCTGGGGGTCGGGTCGCAGCTGTCCACCGGCGTGGTCGTGGTGCTGGGGATCCGGATCTTCACCAACGCGGCGGCCATCCGGCGCCACGTGTTCCGGGCCTGAGCCGGGACGGCGCCGATGACGACGGACGGGACGGACCAGCCGGCGGCGGTGGCCGCCGAGACGGTGGCCGTGGCGGCCCGGCCGGAGCCGGCCGGGCCCGAGCGGTCCTCGGACGGCCGGCGGCGGCTGCGGGCGGCGCTCTGGCCGCCTCGGCTGTCCCGCAGCCAGCTGGTGGTCGCGCTGCTGCTCTTCGCACTGGGGCTGGGCCTGGCGGTCCAGGTCCGTTCCACCAACGACCACAACGCGCTGCGCGGAGCCCGACAGGACGATCTGCTCCGGATCCTCGACGAGCTGGACACCCGGCAGCAGCGGTTGCAGCAGGAGAAGACCCAACTCAACCAGTCCCTGGCCCAGTTGGAGAACAGCTCGAACCGGGCCAAGGAGGCCGAGAAGCAGACCCGGCGGTCGGCGGAGCAGCTCGGCGTGCTGGCCGGGACGGTCCGGGCGACCGGCCCGGGGATCATCCTGACCGTCGATGACCCCCAGGGGCAGGTCAAGGCAGATATGCTGCTGGACACCCTGCAGGAACTCCGAGCAGCGGGGGCGGAGGCGATTCAGATCAATGATGTCCGTGTGGTGGCCGACACCTACTTCACCGACCTACCGTCGGGCGGCGAGCAGATCGGCGGCAGGACCGTCACGCAGCCGTACCGCTTCACGGTGATCGGCGACCCGCGGGATCTGACTCCCGCTCTGAACATCCCCGGCGGTATTGTGCGCACGCTGGAGAAGGAACAGGTCGGGACCGCCATCTCGGAGCAGCAGAAGGTGACCGTGGGTGCCCTGGCAGCGCCCCCACCACCGCAGTTCCTCAAACCGGTGACAAAGTGACGGGCCGCCCGTCACGCCTGACGGGTCATCGGCTCCACCCGCTCTCACCTGCGAGAGCACCCCGGTGGAGACCGCTTGAACCACGTCGGTCACACTGTGCAGTACCACTCCCGCAGCCCCGGCCGGATGCCGGGCCCGCAGCCTGTCCGAGGTTCTCACCCTGCCCCGCGGGCGGGTCTGTTTCACGCAAGGGGATTCGCCCGTGAGTCTGTTCTCGAAGCTGTTCGGTCGCAAGAAGGGCCGCGCCGCGGCCGTGGAGGCGCCCACCGCACGCCACCGCCGGGAGGAGGATGACTACAACGCCGTGCCCGGGATGCGCGGTGTCCAGCAGGACGGCTACCAGCCGGCCAGCGGCGGTCAGCTCTTCCGTGAGGGGGACTACGGCGCGTCGGTTGACCCTTCGGGCGCCCCGCGCATAGGTTTCCCGTCAGGACCCTCAACCTCGGGTGGAGGGTTTGCCCCGGATCCCTACGCCGGGCACGTCCCAGGGGGAGTGCCGCGCCAGGAGGCTGCGAACATGACCGGCCCGCTCGTCTGTTCCCGGTGCGGCAACCAGAACCCGGCCACCGCCCGGTTCTGCAACAACTGCGGTTCGCCGTTGCGCGGCGGCTCGCCGGAGATGCCGGCCGAGACCACCTCGACCATCTCGATCTCCGGTCTGGAGTCGTACGACCCGAGTGCCACCAGCACCGGCGCCACCCCGACGCTCTCCCCCGAGGTGCTGGCGGCGATCGACGCGCTGCCGCCGGGCTCGGCCCTGCTGATCGTCCAGCGCGGTCCGAACTCGGGCAGCCGGTTCCTGCTCGACGCGGACGTCACCACCGCGGGTCGCCACCCGCAGGGCGACATCTTCCTCGACGACGTCACGGTCTCGCGCCGGCACGTGGAGTTCCGCCGCCGCCCGGGTGGCTTCTCGGTCGCGGACGTGGGCAGCCTCAACGGGACGTACGTCAACCGGGAGCGGATCGACGAGGTCGCGCTGAACAACGGCGACGAGGTGCAGATCGGCAAGTACCGGCTGGTGTTCTTCGCGGGACCGCAGCGGTACTGACGCGGTCGCACGGCCCGCGCGCGGGCCCGGCCGGGGCGCACTGACAGGCGGGGGTTCCCACCACGACGTCGGCAGGAGAGCGCTAGTGACCTCGAATCAGACCGTGCCGGTGCCCAGTCGGCCCGTCTCCGCCCAGACCCCCGGCCCCCGGCCGGGGGGTTCGCCGGGACAACCCCGGCCGGGCGGCGGCCGGCGCGGGGCGGAACTGATGAGCATCGGGGCGGTGCTCGCCTTCCTGCGGGACGACTTCCCCGAGGTCACCATCTCGAAGATCCGCTTCCTGGAGGCGGAGGGCCTGGTCGAGCCGCAGCGGACGCCCTCGGGCTACCGCAAGTTCGGCCCGGCCGACGTCGAGCGGCTGGCGTACGTGCTGCGCATGCAGCGCGACCACTACCTGCCACTGCGGGTGATCCGCGAACACCTGGACGCCATCGAGCGCGGGGAGGCGCCGCCGGCCCTGCCGGCGGCGGACGCCCGCCCCGGACCGCTGGAGGAGGCCGACCGCGAGCTGGTCGCCACCGCTGGGGGCACGTCGGGGGTCAGGCTCGGCCGGGCCGAATTGCTGGCGGCCTCCGGGGCCCAGGAGGCCGACCTGGCGGAATGGGAGTCCTACGGCCTGGTGGTGCCCGGCCCGGACGGCGGCTACGACGCCGACACCCTGCAGGCGGCCCGGCTGGTCGCCGAGCTCGGCCGGTTCGGTCTGGAGCCGCGCCATCTGCGCCAGGTGAAGGCCGCCGCCGAGCGGGAGGTGGCCCTGGTGGACCAGGTGGTCGCGCCGCTGCGCCGGCACCGCAACCCGCAGACCAGGGCACACGCCGAGACGACAGCCCGGGAGCTGGCCACGCTGGCGGTCCGGCTGCACGCCACGATGGTGCAGGCCGGACTGCGCGCGCGGCAGCAGTAGGCCGGTCCGCGGAGGGGTGCGAGGAGGCCGCGCTTTCATATCCGGGGGAGGGGCCATAGGGTTGCCTTGTGAATGAGCTCGACGTCGTGGGTGTCCGGGTGGAGATGCCCTCCAACCAGCCGATCGTCCTGCTGCGCGAAGTAGGGGGCGACCGGTACCTGCCGATCTGGATCGGCCCTGGTGAGGCGACCGCGATCGCCTTCGCCCAGCAGGGCATGACCCCGGTGCGTCCGCTGACGCACGACCTCTTCAAGGACGTGCTGGAGGCGCTCGGCCAGCCGCTCACCGAGGTCCGGATCACCGACCTGCGGGAGGGCGTGTTCTACGCCGAGCTGGTCTTCGCCGGTGGGGTGGAGGTCAGCGCCCGTCCGTCCGACGCGATAGCGCTGGCGCTGCGCACCGGCACGCCGATCTACGGCGCGGAGGAGGTGCTGGCCGAGGCCGGCATCGCGATTCCGGACGAGCAGGAGGACGAGGTCGAGAAGTTCCGCGAGTTCCTCGACCAGGTCTCGCCGGAGGACTTCGGCGGCGGCGCCCAGTAGTCCGTGCCCAGTAGTCAGTCCGTGCCCAGTAGTCCGATCAGCGGTAGTGGGGGCCGCCTCGATCGGTTGTTTTGCCAAAATGTTGCGTCGTACCCACACTAGGGGCACGCGAAACCACTCGGTGAGGTGACGTCGTTTCGCGGGCTCGGCGTGGCGATCGTTGACGCGTCTTGGACGACTGCCTACCGTCAGGGGTGGCCCACCGGGAATGACGCGTGCCCCGCGCCCGGAGCATGAAGTGGAGGAGGTAGGCATGAGCAGCACCGGCGATGAGGCGGCCGTGGGAGGCCCGTGCGCCCTCCACCTGCCGCGCGGCACCCGGGGCCTGATCGGCCGCCCCTGGGACCAGCCGACCGCCGAGACGGTCGCCGAGCTGCCGCGGGTCGGCCGGTTTCCGGCCGTCCAGGCCGGTCAGCCGGCCGTCGAGCGGATCGCTCCCTCGTCCGACCTGCTGGGCTACCGCGGTCCGACGGCCTGTGCCGCCGCCGGCATCACCTACCGTCAGCTCGACTACTGGGCCAGGACCGGGCTGCTGGAACCGAGCGTGCGGACGGCCTTCCCAGCCGGGCCGCAGCGCCTCTACAGCTTCCGCGACATCCTGATCCTCAAGATCGTCAAGCGCCTGCTGGACGCCGGGGTCTCGCTGCAGAACATCCGGGCGGCGGTCACCCATCTGCAGTCCGGTGAGCTGTCCGAGCTGGCCGGGCTGACCCTGATGAGCGACGGCGCGACGGTCTACGAGTGCACCTCGCCGCAGCAGGTGGTCGACCTGTTGAAGGGCGGTCAGGGCATCTTCGGCATCGCGGTCGGCGCGGTCTGGCACGAACTGGAGAGCACGCTCGGCCGGCTGCACGCCGAGCGCACCGACACCGGGGAGACCCTGCTCGGTCAGGACCCGGGCGACGAGCTGGCCCAGCGCCGCAACCGCGCGGGCTGAGGAACCGGCTTCCCCACTGCCGTCGTCAGCGCTCGTGAGTGATCACGAGGGGGATCGAGGATGCGGGTGCGACGGTTGCTGAGCGGGCGCCGTGGACAGCGGCGGGCGTTCCAGGCGCTGGTGGCGTTCTGCGCGCTCGCGCTGGCTCCCAGCGCCTGGCTCTTCTGCGCGGACGGCGGGCGGATCCGGACCGTCGCCGACGTGCCGGCCGAGCCGGTGGCGGTGGTGTTCGGCGCGGGGGTGGTGAACGGGGTGCCGTCCGACTACCTGGCGCACCGGCTGGACGCCGCCGTGCAGCTCTACCGGGCGCGCAAGGTCGAGGCGGTGCTGGTGACCGGGGACAACAGCAAGCCCAGCTACAACGAGCCGCAGGCGATGTACGACTACCTGGTCGCGCGCGGAGTGCCGTCGGACCGGGTGGTGCGCGACTACGCCGGCTTCGACACCTGGGACTCCTGCACCCGGGCCCGGCGGGTCTTCGGCGTCCAGCACGCGGTGCTGGTCAGCCAGGACTTCCACGTCCGGCGGGCGCTCGCGCTCTGCCAGGCGGCGGGCATCGACTCCTACGCGGTCGGCGCGGCCGAGACGCACGACGCCACCTGGTACTACGGCGGCCTGCGGGAGATCCCGGGCGCCGGGAAGGCGGTGTTCAGCGCGCTGCTGCGGCCGGATCCGACCCTGCTGGGCCCGACCGACCCGGGGGTGACGCGCGCCCTGGCGGCGGCCGGCGGCAAGCCCTGAGGCCGCCGGGGCCCGTTTGTCGGACCTGTGCGCGATGATCGGCCACGTGCGCAGCCGTCCGACCGTCTTCCATCTCGACATGGACGCCTTCTTCGCCTCGGTGGAGCAGGCGGCCAAGCCGAGCCTGCGCGGCAAGCCGGTGATCGTCGGCGGGCTGGGCGCCCGGGGGGTGGTAGCCACCTGCTCGTACGAGGCCCGGGTCTTCGGGGTGCGGTCGGCGCTGGCGATGAGCATGGCCCGCCGGCTCTGCCCGAACGCGGCCTTCCTGGTGCCCCGGTTCGCGGTCTACCGCGAGCTCAGCGAGCAGGTGATGGGCCTGGTCCGGGAGCTCTCGCCGCTGGTCGAGCAGCTGAGCGTGGACGAGGCCTACGTGGACCTGGTGGCCGGGCCGTACGGGCCGGCGCTGGCGGCCGTGGCGCCGGGGGAGGCGACGGAGCTGGTCCGGGCCATCGCACAGGACCTGCGGGCGGACATCCGGGCGCGGACCGGCCTGACCGCCTCGGTCGGGGCCGCCGGTTCCAAGCTGATGGCGAAGATCGCCTCGGAGCAGGCCAAGCCGGACGGTCTGGTCCTGGTCAACCCGGCGGAGGAGCGGGCGGTACTCGGGCCGCTGCCGGTGCGGGCGCTGCCCGGGGTCGGGCCGGCCACCGAGCAGGTGCTGCACCGGGCGGGGCTGAACACGGTCGCCGACCTCGCGGAGCTCTCCGAGGACGAGCTGGTCCGGCTGCTCGGCCGGGCGCACGGCGCGGGCGTCTGGGCGATGGCGCGCGGGCTGGACGACCGTCCGGTGGTGCCGGACCGGGACGCCAAGTCGGTCTCGGTCGAGGACACCTACGAGGTGGACCTGGCCGACCGCGATCAGGTGCTGCACGAGCTGGACGTGCTGAGCGCGCGATGCGTGCGGCGGCTGCGGGCGGCCGGGCGGTCCGGGCGGACGGTGGTGATCAAGGTGCGGCGGTTCGACTTCAGCACGATCACCCGGTCGGAGACGCTGCGCGGGCCGACCGACGACGAGCGGGTGATCGCCGCGACGGCCCGCCGGCTGGCCGCCCAGGTCGAGATCGCGGGCGGGGTGCGGCTGCTCGGGGTCGGCGTGTCGCAGCTGGCCGAGTACACCCAGGAGGACCTCTTCGCGCAGGCCGCGGCGGAGGCCGCCGAGGATGAGGAGGAGCCGGAGCCGGTGGAGGCGGTGACGGCGGGCCCGGCCGCGCCGCCCGCTCCCGCGCCGGCACAGCGGTTCTGGCTGCCCGGTCAGGACGTCACGCACGAGGAGTTCGGCCCGGGCTGGGTGCAGGGGAGCGGGGTGGGCCGGGTCACCGTGCGTTTCGAGACGCCGGGCAGCCCGCCGGGGCGGGTGCGGACCTTCCGGGTGGACGATCCACTGCTGGGTCCGTCCGACCCGCTGCCGCTGGTCCCACCGGAGAGCGACTGAAACGCACCGCGGCCCCCACCCGGATGGTCCGGGTGGGGGCCGCGCTGCGACGGGATGGCCGGCGGTGGCCTGGTCGCGGTGCCCTCGCGGGGCCGCCGCCGGCTGGTGTCCCGGGCCGCCGATCCCTGGGCGGCGCGGGGCGGCGCCTCGTCAGGCGCCGGTCCTGGCGGGCTCGCGGTCCGCGGCGAGCTCCGGGGCCGGCTGCCCGGCCGTGCGGACCTGGCGGATCGCGAACGGGACGAGGGCGGCGATCAGGCACATCGCCGCGGTGACCCAGTAGGCGTGCTTGTAGGCGTCCAGGGTCGGCAGCTGGATCGGGAGCGGGATCGGGAGCTTCATGGTGTCGCCGGTCAGGATGGCGCTCATGGTCGCGGTGCCGATGGCGCCACCGACGGTCCGCAGCACGGCGTTCATGCCGTTGGCGATGCCGCTCTGCTCCGGCGGGACGGCGCCGTTGATGAAGGCGGGCATGGCCGCGTAGGCCAGGCCCACGCCGAGACCGAACACCAGGGCGGCCAGGTAGATGTCGTACTGGTGGTTGTGCTGGAGGGCCAGGAAGGCCATCGAGACCGCACCGAACACACCACCGAGCACCAGCGGCAGCCGCGGGCCGCTGCGGGCGATCAGCAGCGCGCCGACCGGGGCCGCCACCATCGAGCCCAGGGCCGAGGGCAGCAGCAGGATGCCGGCGTGCAGCACCGAGGCGGTGAAGCCGTAGTGCGCCAGCTTGGCCGGGGTCTGCGTGAAGTTGCTGATCACCAGGAAGGAGCCGTACATCCCGAAGCCGATGAGCAGGCCGGAGATGTTGGTGAAGGCGACGGCCGGGCGGGCCATCATCTTCATGTCGACCAGCGGGTGCGCGACCTTGACCTCGATGATGCCCCAGATCAGGGCGACCACGGCGGCGACGGCGAACAGGCCGAGGGTCTTGGTGGAGGTCCAGCCCCAGTCGTTGCCCTGGCTGACCGCGACCAGCAGCGCGGAGAGCCAGCCGGCCAGGGTGAGCGCGCCCAGCGGGTCGACGCCGCCGTTCTTGTCCACCACCGGGTCCTTCGGCACCCGGAAGATGACCAGGAGGAACGCGATCAGGCCGAAGATCAGGCCCATCCAGAAGATCGACTTGTAGTTCCAGTGCTCGAGCAACAGGCCGGTGGCGACCAGGCCGAGGCCGCTGCCGACGCCCATCGAGGCGCTGATCGCGGCGACGCCGCCGGTGACCTTCTGGCGCGGCAGCTCGTCCCGGACGATGCTGATGGCCAGCGGCAGCACGCCACCGCCGGCGCCCTGCAGCACGCGGGCGACGACCAGCCAGCTGAACGAGTGGGTGCTGACCGCGATGCCCGAGCCGAGCACCAGGCCGGCGAGCGAGATCAGCAGCATCGGCTTGCGGCCGCGCAGGTCGCCGAAGCGGCCCAGCAGCGGGGTGAGGACGGCCGCGGAGAGCAGGTTGGCGGTCATCAGCCAGGTGATGCTGGAGCCGGAGACGTTCAGCTCCTTGGCCAGCGACGGCAGGATCGGGACCACCGCGGTCTGCACCACGCTGAACGCCAGCATCGCCAGGACCAGTGCGGGGAGCACCCGGGCGCTGTGCTGCTTCTCGGCCGCGGCGGTGGGCTGTGGTGCCTCACTCACGGAACTTCCTCCAGTTGCGCGTGCTTCGAGTCAGCCGCCAGCGGGCTGCTTGAAGCTGGTAAAAGTCAACGAACTGAAGTAACTCTCCCGCAAATGCTTCACTATGTCAAATATCTAGTGATGAACCTTCAGCGACCGCCCCGGGGGGGGGGGGGGGGGGGGAGGGGGGGGGGGGGGGGGGGGGGGGGGGGGGGGTGGGGGGGGGGGGGGGGGGGGGGGGGGGGGAG
>NZ_JBVHLF010000018.1:83805-115044 GCF_055559155.1 Kitasatospora sp. NPDC024654 | reverse complement strand
ACCCCCCCCCCCCCCCCACCCTCCCTCCCCCCCCCCCCCACCACCCCCCCCCCCCCCCCCCCCCCCCCCCCCCCCCCCCCCGGGGCGGTCTCGTCAGCGGCGCTCCGGGGCGCTGCGGGGCGGCCCGGACGGAACGTGCTGCGCGGTGGGGGCCGCCGGGGTGGTGGTGCTGTCGTGGATCTCCACCTGCTCGCGGCGCAGCTCGTCACGGATGACCTTCTCCTCGGTGTACCGCTCGACGATCAGCCGCACCCGCTCCAGCGGTGCGAGGTACTTGCGGATGGTCGGGCGCTCCTCGTGCAGCTCGACCTCCTCGACCGCCTCGGCGACCTCCTGGGCGGAGAGTGCGGACCGCTCCGTCTCGCCGACCGGGATCCGCTCCACCCGGACCCGCTCCTTGACCACCTGGATCCGCCGCTCGACCGGCTCGGTCACCACGTACTTGCGCATCCGGGCGGTGCCCAGCAGGTGCCACTCGTTGGTGACCTCCAGGCGCTCCTCGCGCAGGGTCAGCTCGACCGGGCCGGGTGGCGGAGCGACGGTGCTCCGGGGCGGGATGGGGCGGGTGGTGGCGGCGTGCACCGGGTCGGGGGTGCCGGGGCGGGGCGGGGAGACCGGCTTGTCGAGGCCGACCGGCTTGTCCAGGCCGACGGTGCCCGCGGTGGCCGCGGCGGCGGAGGTCGGGGCGGTGGGGCTGCTGGCCGCGGGGGCCGTCGTGCCGTGCTGCGGGGTGGCGGCCGTGCGGCGTGCGGCGAGCGGGCGGGGGGCAGCGGCCGGGGTGGCGACGCCGAAGTCCAGGTCCGCCGGGGCTGCCGGGGTGCCCGCGGTGCCCGGCGTCGGGGCGGTGGTCGTGGCGGCCGGTGTCGGGGCGGCGCCTGCCGTGGCCGGCGTCGGGGCCGTGGCCGCTGTCGGGGCGGTGGTCGTCGCGGTCGGTGTCGGGGTGGCGGTCGCTGTCGGGGTGGCGGCCGCGGTGGCCGGCGCGGCGCTCGGCGAGTCCAGGCCGTAGTAGCGGTAGAGCTGCAGCTCCTGGGCGGGGGAGAGATGCTGGCCGACCCCGAAGTCCGGAGAGTCCCTGATCAACGACTTGTCGTAGGGGACGCGCAGCTCCTCGCCGGAGAACTCGCTGGTGGTCAGCGGGACGAAGGCGTCCCGGCCGAAGATCCCGGTGCGAACCGCGGCCCACTCGGGCTCGCCGGTCGCGTCGTCGAGGTAGACCTCGTCCACCGTGCCGATCTTGTCGCCGTTGCGATCGACGGCCTTGTGCCCGATCAGGTCTCGGGGGTCGATGTCGGTCTGCACGCTTTCCTCCAGTCGCTCCTGCTTTCGATTCACACCAAAAGCCACGAAGGGGACGGCAGCGAGCGGAGCGCCGCCGTCCGTGCGGGGGCTGGGCTGTTCGGGGAAGTGCGGTCGCTCACCTGACCGACCATTGCGGGCGTCTCCGCTGGTACCCTGGGCGCGACCGCCGAACCCGCTCGGGAGAGTCCTCGACCTTCGAAAGAAGGAGGTCCGAGGCGCCGAAGGAGCAAACCCTCCCCGGAATCTCTCAGGCATCCGTACCGTGTGGGATAGGTCACTCTGGAAAGCAGGGCAGGACCGCCGGCGCGGGAGCCGGTGGCGTCCACCCTCACCGACGGTGCAAGCCGGCGGGGCGTCAGCCCCGCGCGGGCGAAGCTCTCAGGTCCCGATGACAGAGGGGGAGGCCTGTCGGGCTCGCCCGTCCAGGCCGATCCGCTGTCCACAGCGGCGGGGCCGGCCGGCGTGCGGGCCCCCGCCGGTCCGTGACCAGGAGGCCTCGACCCCATGACTGCCCAGCCGACCGCCGGCCGTCCCCGCGGCTCCGCGACCCTCACCGAGCTCGAGGGCGCCAGCCCCTTCGCATCCCGCCACATCGGCCCCGACACCGCCGCCCAGGAGAAGATGCTGGCGCAGGTCGGTTTCGGTTCGCTCGACGAGCTGTCCGCCACCGCCGTCCCGGAGGCGATCCGCAGCATCACCGGCCTGGCCCTGCCGGCCGGTCGCACCGAGGCCGAGGTGCTGGCCGAGCTGCGCGAGCTGGCCGGCCGGAACCAGGTGCTCACCCCGATGATCGGGCTGGGGTACTACGGCACCTTCACGCCGCCGGTGATCCTCCGCAACGTCATGGAGAACCCGGCCTGGTACACCGCCTACACGCCGTACCAGCCGGAGATCTCGCAGGGCCGCCTGGAGGCGCTGCTCAACTTCCAGACCGTGGTCGCCGACCTCACCGGGCTGCCCACCTCCGGCTCCTCGCTGCTGGACGAGGGCACCGCCGCCGCCGAGGCGATGGCACTGGCCCGCCGGGTCACCAAGGTCAAGGGCGGCGTCTTCCTAGTCGACGCCGACACCCTGCCGCAGACCATCGCGGTGATCAACACCCGGGCGGTGCCGACCGGCGTCGAGGTGGTCGTCGCCGACCTCTCCGCGGGGATCCCGGCCGAGGTGGCCGAGCGCGGCGTCTTCGGCGTGCTGCTGCAGTACCCCGGCGCGTCCGGCGCGGTCCGCGACCTCGCCCCGGTGATCGAGCAGGCACACGAGCTCGGCGCGATCGTCGCGGTCGCCGCCGACCTGCTGGCGCTCACGCTGCTCAAGTCGCCCGGCGCGCTCGGCGCCGACATCGCCTGCGGCACCTCGCAGCGCTTCGGCGTGCCGATGGGCTTCGGCGGCCCGCACGCCGGCTACCTGGCCGTCCGTGCCGAGTACGCCCGCAGCCTGCCCGGCCGCCTGGTCGGTGTCTCGGTGGACGCCGACGGCAACCGCGCCTACCGGCTGGCGCTGCAGACCCGCGAGCAGCACATCCGTCGCGAGAAGGCCACCAGTAACATCTGCACCGCGCAGGTGCTGCTCGCGGTGATGGCCTCGATGTACGCCGTCTACCACGGTCCCGACGGCCTGGCCGACATCGCTCGCCGGACCCACCGCTACGCCGCCGCGCTGGCCGCCGGGCTTCGCGCGGGCGGGTTCGAGCTGCTGCACGGCGAGTTCTTCGACACCGTCAGCGCGCGGGTGCCGGGCCGGGCCGACCAGGTGGTCGCCGCCGCCCGCGAGGCCGGTATCAACCTGTACCGGGCCGACGCCGACACCGTCTCGATCTCCTGTGACGAGACCACCACCCGCGAGCACCTGGCCGCGGTCTGGGCCGCGTTCGGCGTGCCGGGCGGCGAGGTCGACGAGGCCGCCGACGTGCTGCCCGCCGGGCTGCTGCGCGAGGACGAGTACCTGACCCACCCGGTCTTCCACAGCCACCGCTCCGAGACCGCCATGCTGCGCTACCTGCGCCGCCTGGCGGACCGTGACTACGCGCTGGACCGCGGCATGATCCCGCTGGGCTCGTGCACCATGAAGCTCAACGCCACCACCGAGATGGAGGCGGTCACCTGGCCGGAGTTCGGCCAGCTGCACCCCTTCGCCCCGATTGACCAGGCGCAGGGCTACCTGACCCTGATCCGTCAGCTGGAGCAGCAGCTGGTCGAGGTCACCGGCTACGACGCGGTGTCGATCCAGCCGAACGCCGGCTCCCAGGGCGAGCTGGCCGGTCTGCTGGCGGTGCGCGCCTACCACCACGCCAACGGCGACACCCAGCGCGACGTCTGCCTGATCCCGTCCTCCGCGCACGGCACCAACGCGGCCTCCGCGGTGATGGCGGGGATGCGGGTGGTCGTGGTGAAGACGCTGGTCGACGGTGACGTCGACGTCGACGACCTCAAGGCGAAGATCGAGCAGCACCGCGACCAGCTCGCCGTGCTGATGGTCACCTACCCGTCCACCCACGGCGTGTACGAGACCCAGATCACCGACATCTGCGCCGCGGTGCACGAGGCCGGCGGCCAGGTCTACGTGGACGGCGCCAACCTGAACGCCCTGGTCGGCCTCGCCAAGCCGGGCAAGTTCGGCGCCGACGTCTCGCACCTGAACCTGCACAAGACCTTCTGCATCCCGCACGGCGGCGGTGGCCCGGGCGTCGGCCCGGTCGCGGTCCGCGCGCACCTGGCGCCGTACCTGCCGAACCACCCGCTGCAGAGCGAGGCCGGCCCGGCCACCGGCGTCGGCCCGATCTCGGCCGCGCCGTGGGGCTCGGCGGCGATCCTGCCGATCTCCTGGGCGTACGTCCGGCTGATGGGTGGCGAGGGCCTCAAGCAGGCGACCCAGGTCGCGGTGCTGAACGCCAACTACATCGCCAAGCGGCTGGCCCCGCACTTCCCGGTGCTCTACACCGGCCCGGGCGGCCTGGTCGCGCACGAGTGCATCATCGACCTGCGCCCGCTCACCAAGGAGACCGGGGTCAGCGTCGACGACATCGCCAAGCGCCTGATCGACTACGGCTTCCACGCGCCGACCATGTCGTTCCCGGTGGCCGGCACGCTGATGATCGAGCCCACCGAGTCCGAGGACCTGTACGAGATCGACCGGTTCTGCGAGGCCATGATCGAGATCCGTGCGGAGATCGACAAGGTCGGCGCGGGCGAGTGGGCGGCGGACGACAACCCGCTGCGCAACGCGCCGCACACGGCGGCGACGCTGGCCGGCGACTGGGCGCACGGCTACTCGCGGCAGGAGGCGGTCTTCCCGGCCGGGGTGAACCCGGCGGACAAGTACTGGCCGCCGGTGAGCCGGATCGACGGCGCGTACGGCGACCGTCACCTGGTCTGCTCCTGCCCGCCGCTGGACGAGTACGGCGTCTGAGCTGTGTGAACGAGCCCGTGGGCCCCGGAGGAACGCTCCTCCGGGGCCCACGCGCGGTGTGCTGCTCGGGTCTTCTGGTGGGACGGGTTCTGGTCGGACGGGTCTTCTGGTCAGGCGGCGACCAGCGAGCGGCGGGGGGCGATCACCCGGCCGTCCGGCAGCAGCTCGCCGGTGTCCTCGAAGAGCAGGACCCCGTTGCAGAGCAGGCTCCAGCCCTGCTCGGGGTGACAGGCGACCGCTACGGCCGCCTCCCGATCGGCCGAGTCGGCCGACGGGCACTCAGGACGGTGCTGGCACATCTTCGTACCTCGCTTCGCTCACGATCACGCCCCCGTTGCGGGCCGGCAGCCCGGTCGGCCGCGGCGCCGTAGACGGTGGTCGGATCCTGTCCCGCCGGCCCAGGTGTGAACCGGCGCTTCTGTGGGTAGGACAGGGGGTCCTTCCACGCTGGTTCCCAGTGTCGGCGTCTTGCGACCGTCCCGCAGCAGTTTGCCGACGCGCGCCACAACTCCGGGGCAGAGATCACCCATTCAGATGGCACGCGGCGATTTCGGTGTGCTGAACGGGTCACCCGGCCTGACTCGGCCGGGTGGGAGCGAGGTAGCCCGAGTGGGTGAGCGGGGGTGTCAGAGCGCGGGCACCGCGGCCAGCGGGGCGGGCGCGACGGTACGCGGGCGGGCCAGCAGCGCGAGCAGCTCGGCGGCTGGATAGGCACGGTGCCCGGTGACCCCGAGCGGGGCCGGCGCGAGCGGGATCAGCAGGTCGCCGTCCGGACCGGCGTCGGTGTTGTGCAGCCAGAGCGCGGTGGCGTAGAGGTCCGGTATCGACAGCAGCCGTGGCTGGTGCCGACCGCGCAGCGGATGGGCCAGCTGCCAGGCCTGCGCCAGTGCCTGGAGCGTGGAGTCCAGGTAGGGTCCCGCCGCGAAGTGCGAGAAGGTGTGTCCCTCCGCCGCCTTGGCCACCTCGGCCGCCGCCACCACCTCGCCGCCGTGCTTGATCAGGAATCGCCAGCCGGTCCGCGGAGCCAGGGTCAGCGTGCGGGAGGCACCGGCCCCGGAGGGCAGCTGGTGCACCGCCAGCGGATGGGCCGGCAACAGCGGGCCGGTGGGATGGCGGAGGGCGGCGGCCCCGGGCTGCCGCAGAGCGGTTTCCGAGGTCAGTGCTGCCAGGACGGCGCGCAGCGCGCTGGGTGGGGGCTGGGGGGTCTGCAAGGTCATGGCGGGTCGCCTCTCCGTGCGAGATCGGCGTGCGAAGGCGGCATACCGGCGTGGCGTGATGGCCGGGTCCGGTTGGGCTTGATCGCGTGGCTGGGCGCGGGAGCGGACCTCGCGGCAGGCAGGGGTCTGCGCCGGTTCGTGGCCGGAGCGGAATGCAGCGCGAAGTCTACTCGAACAGGTGCGCAGGGTGACCTGTTTATCACCTTCTGTTTCGCCCGGCAAGTCGGCGGAGAGCTGACGCAGTGTCAGACTTCTTGTGTCGCAAGGTGTTCGAGGCCATCGGGTATCGATCTTCCGACTGGGCATGATGCAGGCACGGTCGACCTGCCGGAGGAGGGGAATCGATGGGGGAGAAGGTCATCGCCACCCGTGCTGACCTGTCGGACCGACAGCAGTACCGGCGCAAGCTGCAGTCCTGTCTGGAGGCCCTGGACCGAATGCTCAGGGAGGGCCGCTTCGACCGGCCGCGGGCCGTGATGGGGCTGGAGATCGAGCTGAACCTGGCCGACGAGCAGGGCCTGCCGGTGCTCGGCAACGAGCAGGTGCTCTCGGCGATCGGCTCCAGCGACTTCCAGACCGAGCTGGGACAGTTCAACATCGAGGTCAACATCGCCCCGCACCGGCTGACCGGGCACGTCTTCGAGGAGCTGCGCGAGGAGATCGACACCGGCCTGCGCTACGCGGACCGGCAGGCCGCGGAGGCGGGGGCCCGGATCGTCATGGTCGGCGTGCTGCCCACCCTGGCACTGGAGCACACCGGGCTTGACGCGATGTCGCACAACAACCGGTACAGCCTGCTCAGCGACCAGATCATGGCCGCCCGGGGCGAGGACATCGCGCTGGACATCGAGGGCGTCGAGCACCTGGTGCTGGAGTCGGTCACGATGGTGGCCGAGGCCGCCGCCACCTCGCTGCAGCTGCACCTGCAGGTCACCCCGGACCGCTTCGCGTCGGTCTGGAACGCCGCCCAGGCGATCTCCGCGGTACAGGTGGCGCTCGGTGCCAACTCCCCGTTCCTGTTCGGTCGGGAACTGTGGCGGGAGACCCGGCCGGTGCTCTTCCAGCAGGCCTGCGACACCCGCTCGGCCGAGCTGAAGGCCCAGGGGGTGCGGCCGATCACCTGGTTCGGCGAGCGCTGGGTGGACTCCGCGCTCGACCTGTTCACCGAGAACCTGCGCTACTTCCCGGCGCTGCTGCCGATCTGCGACGACGAGGACCCGGTCAAGGTGCTGGCGTCCGGCGGGGTGCCCGCGCTGCGCGAGATGCGGCTGCACAACGGCACCATCTACCGGTGGAACCGCCCGGTGTACGACGTGGCGGACGGCGTGCCGCACCTGCGGGTGGAGAACCGCTGCCTGCCCGCGGGCCCGACGGTCGCCGACACGCTGGCCAACGCGGCCTTCTACTACGGGCTGGTCCGGGTGCTCGCCGAGCAGCCGCGGCCGATCTGGAGCCGGCTGCCGTTCGCCCGCGCCGACCAGAACTTCCACACCGCGGCCCGGCACGGCATCGAGGCCCTGCTGCACTGGCCGCGCCAGGGCCGCGGCGCGCGTGGCGGGCCGGCCGAGCTGCCGGTGACCGACCTGGTGCTCGGGGAGCTGCTCCCGCTGGCCCACCAGGGGCTGGACGCCTGGGGCGTGCAGCCCGCCGACCGGGACCACTACCTCGGCATCATCGAGCAGCGCTGCCTGCGCCGCACCAACGGCGCGGCCTGGCAGGCCGCCACCGTGCACCGGCTGCGCGAACGCTACGGCATGGACCGCACCACCGCGCTGGCCACCATGACCCGCCGGTACATGGAGTACATGCGCGGCGGCGAACCGGTGCACAGCTGGCCGGTGGGTTGAGGTGTCGCTGGGCTGACGCGCCGCTCCCCGGGCCTCCTCATCCCGGTATGACAGGATGAGCGGCCATGATGATCGCACCAGCCGAGCCGCCCGTGGACGCCCTGCCGCAGGGCTCACCGGCCCGCCGGTTGTTCGGGGCCGAGCTGCTCATCGTGCTGGGCCTGTCGCTGGGGGCCAGCGGTGTCGGCGCGGTGATCAGCTTCGTCGACTCGCTCACCCGGCCGGTCGCGCTCGGCCAGCAGATAGCGCCGCTCAACTCCTCGGCCGCGCCCGGCCGCCCGTGGCTCGACCTGGCCTACCAGCTGTACTACATCGGGCGTGGCCTGATGCCGGTGCTGCTCGTCGGCTACCTGCTGGTACGCGAGGGGACCTCGCTGCGGGTGCTCGGCTTCGACCTGCGCCGCAAGCTCGGCGACCTCGGGCGCGGGGCCGCCGTGGCGGCGGTGATCGGCGGCTCCGGGCTCCTGCTCTACCTGGGCTCACGGACAGCCGGGGTCAACCTCACCGTGGTGCCCTCCGGGCTGCCGGACGTCTGGTGGCGCATCCCGGTGTTGATCGGCTCGGCCTGGCAGAACGCGATCCTCGAAGAGGTGATCGTGCTCGGCTACCTGCTGCGCCGGCTGGAGCAGCGCGGCTGGGGGTGGCCGGCCGCGCTGGTCGCCAGCTCGGTGCTGCGCGGCTCGTACCACCTCTACCAGGGGGTCGGCGGGCTGGTCGGGAACATGGTGATGGGGGCGGTCTTCTGCCTGCTGTACCGGCGGTGGGGGCGGGTGATGCCGCTGGTGGTGGCGCACGCGCTGATCGACACGGTGGCGTTCGTCGGCTACGCGCTGCTGGCCGGGCACGTCAGCTGGCTGCCGACGGGGTGAGCCGGCGTGCGTCCGGTGCCCGCCCGGGGTGCGTCCGGTGCGTGTCCGGCACGCGTCAGGGCGTGCTGAGCAGGGTCCCCTCGACCACGGTCACCGCGCGACCCGAGAGCAGCACCCTGCCCGCGTCGGTGAGCGTGCAGCGGACCAGGCCGCCGCGCGGTGAGGCCTGGTACCCGGTCAGTGTCTCCCGGCCGATCCGCTCGGCCCAGAACGGCGCCAGCGCGGTGTGCGCGCTGCCGGTCACCGGGTCCTCCGGCACCCCGGCGGCGGGCGCGAAGTAGCGCGAGACGAAGTCGTAGCCGTCCGCCGGGTCCGCGGCCGGCGCGGTGACGGCGACGCCGCGGGCATCCTGCCGGGTGATGGCCGCCAGGTCGGGGGAGAGCCCGCGCACCGTGTGCTCACTGCGCAGTTCGGCCAGCAGGATGTTCAGCGGTCCGGTCCGTCGGCACTGGACGATCCGGGCGCCGAGCGCCTCGGCCAGGTCCGCCGGGACCTCGGCGGGCTGGAGCCGGGCGGCCGGGAAGTCCAGGCTGACCGTCCCGTCGGGCCGTGGGGTCGCGGTGAGCACACCGCTGAGCGTGCTGAACCGGACCGGGCCGGCGCCGGCCAGCCCGCGGCCGCACAGGAGGTGGGTGGTGGCCAGCGTGGCGTGGCCGCAGAGCGCTATCTCGGTCATCGGAGTGAACCAGCGCAGCGCCCACTCGGCCGGTTCCCCGGCGGGCAGCGGCCGGACGAAGGCGGTCTCGGAGAGGTTCATCTCGCGTGCCACCTGACGCATCCACTGCTCGTCGGGCCAGTCCTCGCCCTCCAGCAGGCAGACGGCAGCCGGGTTGCCGGAGAACGGTCGGCTGGTGAAGGCGTCGATGATCGAGATCAGCATTACCCGAGCTTAGAGCCAGCCCTGGGGGGAAGCACCAGGGCCACCTGGCATCCGGTGGACCGGACCCGGCGGCGGGGAGCGGTCCGGACCGTACCGGCCCAGCCCCCGCCGCCGGCCGCGCGCTAGGCCGAGGTGGAACTCGCCTCGCGGACCTCCGCGTAGGGTGCGAGCTTCCGCAGCGACTCGATGGTCTTCAGCAGCGACTCCTTGCTCTCGTGCGCGTCACCGACCACGATGACCGCGCCGTTGCTCGCCTTGAGCCGGAACCGGTGCATGCCGCTCTCGTCGGTGTAGAGCTCGAACTTCCCTGCCATGGGGTTTCACCTCTCGGATCGGGTCACCCCCCTCATCGACGCACCGTAGGCGGAACTCCCTTGCGCCGCATGCCGGACGGCGCGTTCGGGTGCCCGTCCTCCCCGCGCGAGCGGGGGTCAGCCGCTGACCGAGGAGGCCGGGGAGGCGATGCAGGCGTACATCGGCCTGCGGGGCCAGAACCCGCGCGAGGGCCAGACGCACACCGAGACTGATGTCGCGGATGAGTTGTGCGACGTGATCGTCACCGCCATGGTCGTCCTGCACCAGTTCACCGACGATCCGCAGCAGCACTTTGCCGCGAAGTTCCAGCGAATCCGCGACCGGTCCCTCGCACACACCACGGTCGGCGTCGGTACCGAACCCCATGCCGCACCGCCATGGCCCGCCCGCACCACTCAGCCCGCCGTCCGGCCCGGTCCGGCATGGGCAGCCAGCGACGAACCTGACGCATGAACACCTGGGAAGCCGCCGCACGGCAGGCGCCCAGCAGGCCGATCACCGGTACCGTGAACTCACGCATCGGAGAGGACCACCAGTGACCGACGCCGAAGCCCTCATTGCTGCCATCCGTGAACTCCGCCACCGCCCCACCGGACTCCCTGCCTCCTGCAACCCGCTCATCGCCGACGTCCTCGTCCGCTGGGCCAGGGTCGCCACCCTCGACCCCACATTTCTCAACCGGGTCGGCGGATCTGAGGCCGTCGCCCTCGCCCGGGCCATCGTCGAGGAGCAGCCGTAGCCGGCCCGATACCGGACCGCACAGCAGAGCCCCGCCAGCCGTAGCCGGCGGGGCATCGTTGGTTGGCTGATCAGCTCCAGCCGGAGCCGCGGGTGTGGTCGCCCCAGTTCGCGTCCATCACGGTTTCTTCTCCGCCCGCTGTTGCGGGATCCGGTTCGAGCTGCCGTCCTGCCGCTCGTGGCTCCACAAAATCGCCAGACGCATCAGACGGGCAGCGGTGCGCTGGTCGTCGGGGAGCAGCATGTAGTCGATAAGCCGGTCCGTGGTCGGGCTGCTGCCGGTGTCGCACCAGCGACACAGTTCAAGACCAGGACGGTCGGGGGTTGGCAGGGTGTAGGTGAGAAGTAGGTCCTCGCCGCAGCGGCTGCAGTCGCTCATCCGCCCTCCAGAGTGGAAGGCCAGCCTCCGCCTGGACGGAACCCCAGGTCAACCACCACGAGTCGTCGTGACCACATCGAAACCCGGCGCCATCCCCGGCCCCGCCCTCCGAAGTGGGACAGGGCCTGCCTGCCCAGGAAGCCGGTGTCCTCCCCGCGCGAGCGGGGGTCAGCCGAACGGCAGGCGGTCGCGCAGTGCGGCGCGCTTGTACTCCCCGCGTGAGTGGGGCAGCCGCCAACCCCGCAGCTCGCTTCAACACTCCGGCACGTCCTTCCCGCGCGAGCTGGACTCAGTTGCCGGTGGGCTGTGCGGGTCGTCAGCTGATTGCAAGGGTGTGATGGGGGGCGGGTGTCGTCCTTGGGGAGGACTGCGGTGACCAGCGGCTCTGTCGCGGGATCGGTCGGTGGGGCAGGTTACGCTGCCGGTGCAGTGGGGGCGCCGGACGGGGGAGGACCGATGGCTGCTGTTCTGGATGCGCATGTGCGGGGGGAGGCGTGATCGATCCCGATGCCATACCGCAGTTCACGGGGGATCTCGCCCAGTTGGAGTCCGATGTCACGAGTCTGAAGTCGGACGCGTCGGCGATCGGCACGACCGGTGCGAGTATCCACTCGACGTTCCAGGGGCTCGCGGCGTTCTACGAAGCGCCGGAGGCGGAGCAGCTGTTCGCGACGACCAAGCCGGTGGCCGACACGGCGAAGGTGTTCGAGAGCGATCTGGAGAAGGTCGCCGCGGCGCTGTCGGAGTACGCGTCCGAGGTCCGACCCATAGCGCAGAGGTTGAAGGACCTCAAGGAGCAGGCCAGCACGTTCGTGGCCGGGGTCAAGGACGACCACGACTGGCAGTACGACTCGTCCAAGGTGGACCAGGACAACAAGCTGCGTTCGGCGGTGGACGCGGCGGTGGCGTCGTTCTGGGGCGCCGAGCGCCACTGTGCCAACAAGATCGAAGCGGTCTTCAACGGCACGACGTTCATCGCCAACGACGGCTCCAACAAGTCGAACATGTACGGCTACAGCGCGCAGCAGCTCGACGGTGCCTCGGGGCTGCCGTGGGGTGACGCGGTGGAGCAGAAGCACCACTGGTACGACGCCTGGTACTGGGGCAAGTCCTTCGTCAGTGGTGTGGTCATCGACGGGGTCTGGGGCACCCTCAAGGGTCTGGGTGGTCTGGTGGGGCTGGAGGGGTGGAACACCTTCGTCAACTCCTGGAAAGGCCTTGGCGAGTTGGGTATCGGCCTGGCCAGCTACGGGTTCCCGAACTTCGCGCTGATGCCGATCGGCATGGCGATCCCCGACTCCGTACTGCCGAAATGGGTGCAGGAGAGCCGCAAGGCGACGCGTGAGGCGGGCAAGAGCATGCTCGCCTGGGACGAGTGGGGCAAGAACCCGGCCCGGGCGGCCGGCGGTGTGGTGTTCAACGTCCTGACGTTGGCGGCCGGAGGGGAGGGCGCCGGTCTCAACGCCGCCGGCGACGCGGGCAAGGCGAGTGTGGCCGCGCGGGCCATCGGCATGGCGGGCAAGGTCGGCGAGGTCATCGATCCGATGACCTACATCGCCAAGGGTGTGGGGGCCGGACTCAAGGGCGTCGCTTCGATTCCCAAGGTGGCGACGGCCCTTGACGCCCTTGGTAACCTCAAGATCAAGGTCCTCGACATCAAGGGCCTCGCGGACATCAACCTGCTGCGTTCGCATGGCACCGAACTACCGGACCAGAGCGTCAAGTTGCCCAACGGCTGGATCCTCGACCGGGACGGTGATCTGCACCTGCCGGACGGTACGGTCAACAAGCCCCCGGTGGAGGTGCCCGCTCATCTCCGTGAGGGGCTGCACGTGGACGT
Organism: Kitasatospora sp. NPDC024654; assembly: GCF_055559155.1. Lineage (NCBI taxonomy): Bacteria > Bacillati > Actinomycetota > Actinomycetes > Kitasatosporales > Streptomycetaceae > Kitasatospora > Kitasatospora sp. NPDC024654. Next base: position 102,255 of record NZ_JBVHLF010000018.1, on the reverse strand, counting down.
CCCGGCCCCGCGGGACCTGGTCGGTGCCCATGCCGGTGGTGGCGGCCACGAGTTGGCGCCTTCGCCTGGCGGGCACGAGCCGCCGGTGGCGGTGGGCAGGACGGGTCACCAGGTCGAGAACTCGGTCGGCGGTGGCCACGGCACGAACACCGCCCCGCACGCCCCGACCCACACCGGCGGTGACGCCTCGTCGGCCGGCGGCCGGCACGACGGTTCCGGGACGACGACGGGTCATGGCTCCCACGGCTTCCACTCCGCCGACGCCGTCATCGCCCTGGTCATACTCACCCTCGCCGGCCCCCGCCCCACCCTCCCAGGACGCCAACCCACGACAGTGTGACCCACACATCAAGCAGGAGAGCCATTTTTGGCCCCCCTTTCATGTGGGCTGAACGGGTGAGCCATCCTTCGTCCCATGGTTGGACCTGACGCGCAGGCTCAGCAGCCTGCGTTGAGCCGATCGGGTGACGGCCCGCCTCGACATCCGTCGCCCACCGGAACTGGCGGGCCGTGCCTCTCCGGGGGCAGCTCGCGCGAGATCGGGCTTGCTCGGCGCCGGCCCCGACCGGCTGGACCGCTCCGGCGGGCTGCGCACCGGTGTCCGCGCCGTTCTCTCCCAACTCGCCGAAGGGCCGGCTGTCTTGCTCCGTTCAACCCGACCTGCCCTGGTCCCGGAGTCCGTCCCCGCGTCACGACGCGGCCGGGGAGCGCCACCCGCCGGGCGGCGGAGTTTTTGCATCGGCGTGCGTCGTGTGATCGGCTGATGTTCCGATCTGCCCGCATGGGCATTGCCGACAAGGAGAGTGACCCATGGCGGGCTTCGGCTGGAAGCTGCACGGCGACGGAAGGAGCCCCGCGCCCGGTGCAGTCGTCAAGCCGAACGAACGGCTGAGCTGGGGGCGCACCATCGGGCTCGGCGCTCAGCACGTGGTCGCGATGTTCGGTGCGACCTTCGTGGCACCGGTTCTGATGGGACTCAATCCCAACCTGGCCGTCATGGTCTCCGGTGTCGCGACCATCTTCTTCCTGCTGGTCACCGGTGGGCGCATCCCCAGCTACCTCGGCAGCAGCCTCTCCTTCGTCGGCGTGGCAGCAGTGATCAAGGCCCAGGGTGGTGACGCCGCGACGCTGACGGGCGCGATGCTGGTGGTCGGGGCGGTGCTCGCGGCCTGCGGCGCGGCGGTCCGGGCGGCGGGCGCGCGGGTGATCCACGCTGTGCTGCCGCCAGTGGTGACCGGCGCCGTGGTGATGCTGATCGGCTTCAACCTGGCACCGGTGACCGCCGGGACGTACTGGCCGCAGGACCAGTGGACCGCTCTGCTCACCATGCTGTTCACCGGCCTCGCCCTGGTGGTGCTGCGCGGCTTCTGGTCGCGGATCGCGATCTTCCTCGGCCTGGTCTTCGGGTACGCGACCTCCTGGATCTTCGACCGGACCCTCGGGCGGATCCACTCCGCCAACGGGGCCGGAGTGGTGACGGACCACTGGCGGCTCGACCTCTCCGGCGTGGGCAAGGCCGAGTGGATCGGCCTGCCCGCCCTGCACGCGCCGAGCTTCTCCGCCTCCGCTGTGCTGGTGGCGCTCCCCGTCGTGGTCGCGCTGATCGCCGAGAACGCCGGGCACGTCAAGGCCGTGGGCGAGATGACGGGTGATCCGCTGGACGACCGGATGGGCGCGGCGATCATGGCGGACGGCGCCGCCACCATGATCTCCACCAGCGTCGGCGGCCCGGCCACCACCACCTACGCCGAGAACATCGGTGTGATGGCCGCGACCCGGGTCTACTCCACCGCCGCGTACTGGTGCGCCGCCGGCTTCGCGATCCTCTTCGGCCTCTGCCCGAAGTTCGGCGCGGTGGTCGCCGCGATCCCGGGCGGCGTGCTCGGCGGGATCACCGTCGTCCTGTACGGCATGATCGGCCTGCTCGGCGCCCAGATCTGGGTGCACAACCAGGTGAACCTGACCAACCCGCTGCACCTCGTCCCGGTGGCGGCCGGTGTCATCATCGGCATCGGCAACGTGTCCCTGAAGTTCACCGACAACTTCTCGCTCAGCGGCATCGCCCTGGGCACCCTGGTCGTCCTGGTCGGCTACCACGTGCTGCGCCTGATGGCCCCGGCGCACATGAAACAGCAGCAGTCCCCGCTACTGGACGCGGGAACCAGCGAGTACGACAGCGGCACCTCGGGCCGCTGACCCCGACACTGGCGCGCCTCGAGCAGGGCGGAACTCCAGGTGGCGGCCGAGGCAGGCCAGTAGCTCGACCGCCGGCGGGGCCGCGCCGGAACCCCCGGTCCGAGGGGCCGTCGCGAAACCGTGCCGGCCACAGCCCGGCCAGAACAGCCGGGACCACCAGGGCAGGACACCCGGCCCGACGGCCGTGGCCTCGTGTGGCCTGACGACCGCCGGCTCGGAGACGGTGACATACTCGGTCGCTGTCTGCTGGTGACCGCGTCCGACCGGACGCCGGGGCGGCAGCTGGGGAGGGGAGAAAGCACGTGCGTGGAGGACGGGTGGCCGTCGTGGGTGGGAGCATCGCGGGCTGCGCCGCGGCGCTCGCCGCCTCGCGGGTCGGCGCGGACGAGGTCGTCGTCTTCGAACGGGCCGCCGGCCGGCTCCAGGACCGCGGCGTCGGCCTCACCCTGCACAACGACCGGTACGCCGAGCTGGAGGCAGCCGGAACCTCGACGCCGGCATGCCCTGGCTCCAACTGGCCCGCCGACCCTGGGTGATGCGACAGGGCACCACCTGGGCCGGCCGCGAGATCGGCGTCCTGCCGTTGCCGTTCCGCTCCTACAACTGGGGCTCCCTCTGGCGGGAACTGCGAAACCGGATCCCCGGGACCGTCGACTACCGCGCCGGCGTCACCGTCTCCCGCGTGGCTCCCGAGGCCGACGGCGCGGTGGTGCACCTGGCCGACGGCACCGAGGAACGCTTCGACCTGGTCATCGGAGCGGACGGCTACCGCTCGGTGGTCCGAGCCGCGATACACCCCGACGTCGTCGCCGAGTACGGCGGATACCTGGCCTGGCGCGGTACCCTGCCCGCCGACCGGCTGCCCGACCCACCCGAGGCCTTCCTCGACGGCGACGCGGCGACGGTGGTCTGGCCCGGCGGGCACATGCTCGTCTACCGCATCCCCGGGCCGGCCGGCGGCATCCCCCACGTCAACTGCGTCTTCTACGCCGTCCCGCCCACCACCGCCGGCCCGTTCGACGACCCGGCGACAATCCACCCGAGGATCGTCACCACCGAACTGCTGGACCACCAGCGACAACTGATGGTCCGGCATCTTCCGCCGTACTGGCAGGAGGTCATGGAACGCACCAAGCCCGAGGACCGCTTCATACAGCCGATGTACGACATGGCCGTGCCCGCCTACGCGGCAGGACGACTCGTCCTGCTCGGCGACGCCGCCTCCGTCGGGCGGCCCAACACCGGCAGCGGCGCCATCAAGGCCATCCAGGACGCCGCCGCCCTGGAGCGCGCGCTGCGCACCAGCGGCGACTGGGACGAGGCGCTGCACGCCTACGGCGCCGAGCGGGCACCCGTCGGACGCGCCACCCGCGACCTCGGCCGCAGCCTTGGCCGGGCGCAGGTCCTGGAGACGCCCGACTGGGCGGCCATGGACCAGCAGGCGATCGAGCAGTGGTGGCAGGGAGCGGGCGGCGGCAACGGCTTCGGCGGCCACGCGCTGCGCCGCTGATACGCCGTTCCCCCGGGTACCGGGACGTGTGGGGCGGGCGACCCCCTCCAGGAGGTCGCCCGCCACACGCGTCGGTGCCGACGTGTCGGCCGGTGGAGCCGTCGAGCCAGGTGGTCCTGAGTGCGTCGACACCGGACGACGGGCGGGCGGCAGCGAGCCGTCCTGGGCGCCACCATCGCCCACGAGGCGATCGTCCGCCAGGCGGGCTCGCCCGGCAACTGGCAGCCCAAGGACGTCGACGCCACCCTGCACCCCTGCCGGGGCCCTGCCACGGCTGCCGGCCCGGGGAGAGGTGCCAGGGTGAGCGCGGTGCGATCCGCGGGCTCGCCACCGGCCCCGGCCGCGCGGATGCCACGGTGCGGAAGGCGCGGGAGCAGGAGCGCGCGGCCCTCCGTGGCGCGCGCGGGTGCGGCGCCGAACCGTGCTCCGGCCGGCGCCGCCACCGCGGTGGCCCGGGTGCTGCCGAGTCCCTGGGCCGCTGTGCTGACCGAGGGTCAGTCGTCGATCGCCGTGCTCAGGCTGAGCTCCGCGGTGGCGTCCAGGTCGGCGCCGACCGCCGCCAGCTTGCCGCGGATCGCGGTGACCGCGTCCTCGCCCAGGGCCAGCCGCAGCGGTGGCTCGGGCAGCTCCAGCGCGGCGAGCAGCGCGGCCGCCGCCTTGGCCGGGTCGCCCGGCTGCTGGCCGTGGCTGCCGGAGAGGGCGGCCCGGAGGGCGCCGACCGTGGGCCGGTAGTCCTCGATCACGTTCGCGGACTGCAGCGCCGGACCGGCGAACTCGGTGCGGAAGGCGCCCGGTTCGACGATCAGCACCTTGATCCCCAGCGGCGCGACCTCGCCGGCCAGCGCCTCGCTGGCCAGCTCCAGCGCACCCTTCGCGGCACTGTAGGCGCCGACGCCGGGGAAGGAGAGCATCCCGCCCATGCTGGTGACCTGCACGATCGTCCCGCCGCGCTGGGCCCGCAGGTGCGGCAGCACCAGGCGGGTGAGCCGCATCGCACCGAAGAACATCACCTCCATCGCACCGCGCAGCTCGTCCTCGGTGGTCTCCTCGACGGCGCCGACGACTCCGTACCCCGCGTTGTTGACGAGCACGTCGATCCGTCCGTGCTCCTCGATCGTGCTCTTCACCGCCTGCGCGCACTGCTCCGCATCGGTCACATCGAGCCGCACCGGCGTGATCCGCCCCGGGAACTCGGCCATCAGCGCCGCGATGCTCTCCGGCCGGCGCACCCCGGCGACCACGATGTCGCCGACCGCCAGCGCGGCCCGCGCGAAGGCGGCTCCGAACCCGCTGTTGGCGCCCGTGATCAGCCAAAGCCTGGCCTGGGCGGCGTTCTGATCGATCGTCATGGAAAATTCCCCCTGGATAGTCCCTGTTGCGCCGACCCTACACGCAGCCCCGCCCGTAACGGTGGTGACAGCCGGTCCCTCCGCCCCAGGGCGGCGCATCGCCGAAGTTCAAGGTCACTGGTGGTCAAGCCAGTTGCGGTCGATCCCGGGGTGGCGCCGCTCGCCGATCCGGGCGGGCCGCCCGCCGGCCCACCGACGATCACGGCCGGCGGCCCGTCGGATGCGTCAGTCGGGTGCGTCAACGGCCGTCGGGACGCGCCGGGTTGGCGTCGGGGCGAAGTCCGACGGGCGCTCGACCGGCATGCCGAGCTCCGTGGATCGCCCGGACGCCCGCTCCACCTGTGGCCGGATCGGAGTCCTGCCGACACCGGCCGCCGCCGAGCCGCCGTCCCGGCTCGTCGTGGTGGGAGGTCAGGACGGGAGGACCCACTTCTGGTTGGCCCCGCCCGTGCAGTCCCAGATCTGCGCCTGGGTGCCCGGCGTGGTGGACCAACCGGTGTCGTCCAGGCACCGGTTCGACTCGGGGTTGTACAGCGAGCCGTCGGAGTGGGGGATCCAGACCTGCGCGCCGGTGCCGTTGCAGTCGTAGAGGTCGACCGGCGTGCCGTTGGCGGTACCGGCCGCGTGGACGTCCAGGCACTTGCCCAGGACCTGCAGGGTGCTGCCCGCCGCCGCCACGGTCCACTGCTGCGCGGCGGTCTGGTTGCAGGTGTACACCTGAACCGGGTTGTAGTCGGCGGTGCTGGCCGACCGGTCGTCCAGGCACAGACCGCCGTAACCCGTGATCTGCCCGGTCCCGGTGCCCCCGCCCCCGCCGGTCGTGGTGTAGGCGGCGACGTAGCCGACGCTCATCGTGGCGCCCGAACTGGTACCCGCCCCCGGCGTGGTGCAGCCGCACACACCGTTGGGGAAGCCGCCGCCGATGGCGAGGTCGAAGATGATCGACATGTTGTGGTCGAACGCCTGCTGCCAGGTCGCGGCGCCGACCTGGCCCTCGTTCACGCTGAAGTACTGGTTGCCGTCGAGGTACCAGGTCACCGACTCGGTCGCCGGGTCCGTCCGGTCCAGGACCATCGAGTAGGTGTGGTAACCGGTCTGGCAACCCGGACAGGCCCGCAGGCCACTGCCGATCCCGTTGCCCTCGTTGCACGGGCCGCCCGGATCGGTACCGCAGTGGATCGTGCCCGCGACCTCCGACAGCGCGTTGACGTCCTCCATGATGTCGATCTCACCGTTCTCGGGCCACTGCCCGGGACCCAGCATCCAGAACGCGGGCCAGTACCCGGCTCCGCTCCCCGGGTCGGGTTGCTCGATCGAGGCCGTGACCTCCAGCTTGCCGCCCACCGGGGCCCCCACCACCGCGCCGGGAGTGTGGATCCGGCCGGACGTCCAACCACCGCCGCCGTTCAGCGCGGTGATGTCCAGGTGACCGTTGCCGTCGAGGTGGACGTTGGCGGTCGAGTTGGTCATCGTCTCGATCTCACCGGTCCCGAAGTTCGATCCCGGGCCGGTGTCGTACGTCCAGCTCGACGCGGAGGGCGCACTGCCGGCCGGTCCGGCGAAGTCGTCGCTGAACACCGTCGTCCACCCCGACGGTGCCGCGGGCACGGTCGCCGCGCCCGCGGTGACCGGGGTGGTCACCAACGCGGCCAGCAGCCCCAGCGCGGTCAGCAGCCCCAGCGTCGCCACCAGCGCCGGCCGGCGCCAGCGGCGGGAACGCGGGCTTGGGTGGCGGACGGCATGCCAGAGGCGGGTTGCGTCGATCATCTGCGGCTCCCAGAGTCCGGTGGCCGCCCCCCGGGAGAGGAGCGGACGGGGAACGCGCCGGGCCGCGATCCGCTCGAACCGGCCGGAAGCCGTCCCGGCGTCCCCAACTGATGCTCGGCTGGCCAGAATTCAACTCCTGAACCTGTCAAGGCGTCAATATATCGGATCCGTTCAATGCTTGGTGTGAACGGCCGCCCATGGCGGAGGACCCGGGCGGTGTCGCGTCGAGGACGGTGTCCTGTGCGCTGTCCCGGCGGGTTGGGATGCCGCGGCCGGTATGAAGTCACGCACGCGTTCACCCTCCCGGCATCGCCCGAACCGTGATCTCCTCCATACTCTCTGCGCAATTCTTCCCACTTCGGGGGTCACATCCCAGGGCGGGCGGCCGTCAGCGACAGCGGCGACAGGGCCTCGGACAGCACCCCTCACGGCGGGGATCCGAGGACCTCGCACATCAGTGGGGGACGACGCCGAGCCGACGGGCCGCTACCAGGTGCCTCCCGTTCTGGCAAGAAACCCATGCGCACACAGGTTTCACAGAATGCCGCTTGGCGCGGCCTGGGCGACTGGGCAGAATCTGTCGGGTCCATGCTGGGTAACCACAGTTCACAGGGGGTGACGAACTGGACTGGAGAGCCGTACCGTGAAGTTCCGCGCCGACCGCTCCACCGGAGGCGTCGCCACTCAGCCGGCTCCACAGGGTGACTGGTCAACGACACCGGCCGTGGAGTCGCCCGAACCGGGCCAACTGTTGACGGCGCGCGAGATCGACCTGGTCCGGGCGAGCGTGGCCGCGGTCGAGCCGTACGCGGCCGACCTGCCAAGGTTCTTCTACGCCATGCTGTTCGACCGGTACCCGCAGGTCCGCGAGTTGTTCCCGGCCCAGATGGACGTCCAGCACGACCGGCTGGTGCGCGCCCTGCTGCTGATCGTCGAACTCGTCGACGATCCCGCGAACCTGGTGACCTTCTGCGGCAACCTGGGCCGTGACCACCGAAAGTTCGGCACGCTGAGCGCCCACTACCCGGCGGTCGGCGAGTGCCTGCTCGCCACCCTGGAGCACTTCGCGGGCCCGGCCTGGACCGACGAGGTCGCCGCCGCCTGGACCCGGGCCTACAACACCGCCGCGCAGACCATGGACCAGGCCGCCATCGACGACGCGCGGCACCGGCCCGCGGTCTGGCAGGCCCGCATCGTCGGCCACCTGCGCCGCTCCGCCGACCTCGCGGAGATCACCGTGCGGACGGACCAGCCGTACCCGTTCACCGGTGGGCAGTTCGTCGGCATGGAGACGCCCTGGTGGCCCAAGATCTGGCGCTACTACTCCCCGGCGAACGCCGCGCGCCCGGACGGGAGCATCACCTTCCAGGTCCGGGCCGTCACCGGTGGCCGGATCAGCAATGCCCTGGTGCGCCGGGCCGTGGTCGGTGACGTCCTGCGGCTCGGCGCCCCGCTGGGCGACATGGTGCTGGACCGCCGGTCGCAGCGGGGCGCGGTGTGCGTGGCCGGCGGCACCGGGCTCGCGCCGATCCGGGCGCTGATCGAACAGGCCGTCCTGGACGGCCGGCAACTGCCCCTCGACCTCTTCGTCGGTGCCCGCAGCTTCGAAGAGCTCTACGCGCTCGACGACCTGTACGAGCTCTCGCGGCGCCACCCCTGGCTCACCATCCGGGCCGCCGTCGCCGACGAGCAGTCGGTCGGCAGGGGTGGCGGCGACCAACTGCTCCAAGCCCTGGCCAGCTGTGGGCCCTGGCCGCGGCACGACGCCTACCTCGCCGGACCGGGCCCGATGATCGTGGCCGCCGCGCGGATCCTGCGTCGCGGTGGGATCCCGCTGGAGCGCATCCACCACGACCCGTTCGTTTCGATCGATCTGGTGGACCCCTCGTGACCCAGCCCGCCTCCGGCTCCACCGAGGGCCTTGACGACGACGCCGGCACCGGCTCCCACGCCGGCTCCGACAACGGCCTCGCCGGTGGCTTCGACGACGCTCACGAGTCCCGTCCCGAAGGTCGCGCCGACACCCGTTTCGGCTCGGCCGGCGAGCACCGGCTGCAGCAACTGCGCGGCACCGCCGAGCGTGCCGCGGACTTCTACCAGCGCCAGGTCCGCCCGCACCTGACACCGCAGATGCAGGCCTTCATCGCCCGCCAGACCATGGTCTTCCTGTCCACCGCGGACGCCGAGGGAGCCTGCGACGCCAGCTTCCGGGCCGGCCCGCCCGGATTCGTCCTCGTCCTCGACGACCACACACTGGCCTATCCCGAGTACCGCGGCAACGGTGTCATGGCGAGTGCCGGGAACATCACCGAGAATCCCCATCTCGGCCTGCTCTTCCTCGACTTCACCGGCGACCGGATCGGCCTGCACGTCAACGGCACCGCCCACCTGCGCCCCGACGACGCGCTGCGCACCGCCTACCCGCACCTGCCGGTCGAGACCGCGCCGGGACGCCGGACCGAGCTGTGGGTCCACCTCTCGGTCGACGAGGCCTACATCCACTGCTCCAAGCACATCCCGCACCTGGAGCCGGCGACCCGCGGTGCCCGGCAACTCGCCCACCGGCCCAAGGACGCCGAGTACTTCACCGGCCCCGTCACCGACCCGCCGCCGAGCGCCCCGGCCTTCCCCACGCGTCCGGCCTTCCCCACGCGTCCGGCCGTCCCCGCGCCTCCGGCCGTCCCGACGGCACCGACCCCGTCGTGGGCGCGCCGGCCGGCGGCGGTGGCGCGCCAGGGGTGGCGGCAGGTGCTGCGGCGGGACGGCTGAGCGAACTGGCGCGGCCGCCGGCCCACTCGATCGGACCCGGATCCGGACCCGCCGGTCTCGGGCGGCCGGGTGTCGGCTCCAGCCCGAAACACGTGTCACCGTGTCTCCGTCCCGCGGGTCAACCGACCCGCTGTCAGGAGTCCGTGAAGCAGGACGCCCGGCCGTGCCCCTGGGAGTAGTCGAGCGCGTCCGGGTAGAGGTAGCCGACCGAGGCGTTGGCGGGCGTCGAGGCCGGCAGGGCCTGCGCACAGGCTGCTTTGGCCGCCGCGTCGGAGGGGAGGGACGCGTTGTAGGTCAGCACCGGCGTCGCGTACACCCTGCCGTCATGCGCCTGGGCGCAGGGGACGAGGGCGACCCACTGGATCCCGCCGTCGGCGTCCCTGGAGCGCACCGTGAAGCAGTCCCCCGGCCGCAGGTCGAAGACGCTGTCCACCTGGGTCTCGGAGACCCCGCCGTCCCGGTTCCGTTGCACGTGGGAGCTGAGCATGTCGGCCACGTCGTAGAAGAGCATGGGCCACACCACCGCGGCGACCAGGCCCGTCATCGCCAGGCCCTTGCCCCGCTGCCCGCTGCGCCGCACCTGCACCAGGGCGATCACCCCGAAGACCAGGGCGAACGGCACCAGCGCCAGCAGGCCGCACGTGCGCGCCCAGCGTGCGAAGCGATTGGTGCCAGCGGGCGGACTACCGCCGTCGGCGCTCACCGCCCGTTCGAGTGTCGCGAACGAGCCCTGCCGGTTCATGGATGCCCTGCCCCTTAGTCACGCTTGTCGTCGCGCCGCGCGGTACCGCGGAGCGAGACCCTAGCGGAACCCGGCAGGGCCGGTCGCGGCCGGCCCTGCCAGGAGGTCCGACCCGAGCGCAGACGGTCGGGCGTCAGGCGGTCGCGGTCTCGGGGACCGCCTGAGTGGCGGTGACCTCGCCAACCGCGCCGATCACCGGGGAACGGGTGAGTCGGCGGACCTCGGGGACGGCCAGCACCAGCAGCGAGAGCAGTGTCATCAGCCCGGCGCAGGCCCAGAGCGCGCCGCTCAGCCCCAGCCCACCGGCCAGTGGGCCGGCCAGCGCCGTGCCGACCGGGGCGAGTGCCACCGAGCCGCACCAGTCGTACGCGGCGACCCGGGAGAACTTGGCGGCCGGGATCTCCTGCCGGAGGGCGATCATCCAGCTGACGCCGAAGAGCGTGCCGCCGGTGCCGGAGGCGAACATCGCCCAGGCCAGCACCGGGAGGGGCGCGCCGGCCGCCAACGCGGCGGCGGGCAGTGCGAAGAGCAGCATCCCGACGTTGCCGGCCAGCAGGATCCGGCGCGGCTGGCGGCGCACCAGCAGCAGCCCGCTGAGCACCAGCCCGACGCCCATCGCGGCGTTCGCCAGCCCCCATGGCCGGGCGCCGCCGAGCCGCTGGTCGGCGACGATCGGCCCGAGCACCGACTCGGCGGCGATCAGGCAGGTGTTCACCACGCCGTACTGCACCACCACTGTCCACAGCCAGCGCCGGGAGGCGAACTCCCGCCAGCCGTCCCGGAGTTCGGCGAGCAGGCCGGGGCCGGCCGGCCGGGCCGCCGGGGCCGGCGCCCGCAGCAGGAGTCGCAGCGCGCCGGCCGCGGCGAAGCAGCAGGCGTCCAGCGCCAGCACCCAGCCTGGTCCGACCGCGGCCACCATCGCCCCGCCGAGCGCCGCGCCGCCGATCTGCGAGGAGTTCATCGCGGTTCGGAAGAGCGCGAAGGCGCGCGGTGCCTGCCGCTGGTCGACCGACTCCATGATCACGCCCTCGGCCGCGGGGGTGAAGAAGGCCTGGCCCACCCCGCCCGCCGCGGAGAGCAGCACCACCTCCCACAGCCGCGCCGAGCCGGAGAGCACCAGCGCGGCCAGTACGCCCTGGGAGAGCGCGTTGCCGACGTTGGCCGCCACCATCACCCGGTGCCGCGGCAGCCGGTCCGCCACCGCGCCGCCGAGCAGCAGGAAGAGCACGGTGGCCAGCAGCCGGGCCGCGATGACGGACCCGATCCCGGTCGCACCGCCGCCCATCGCCAGCACCGCGAAGGCGGTGGCGATCGGGGCGCCGGCGTTGCCGAGGCCGCTGACCACGGTCGCGCCGGTCTGGATCAGGTAGCTGCGTCCCGCCCAGGCGAAACGGCGGGCGGGGGCGTCGGTTCGGTTCGGCACTCGCCGACTATGACGGTGGCATCGTCGGCTGTCCACGGTACGGGTCGGTAACCGGCCGTCCCCCGGTCCGGGTCAGCCGAGGTGGCCGCGGAGGAAGCTGAGGGTGCGGCGCCAGGCGATCTCGGCCTGCAGCGGGTCGTAGCTGCCGAGCGGGTTCTCCTCGTTCATGAAGGCGTGCCCGGCGGGGTAGAAGTGGATCTCCGGCCGCCGGTCGGTGGCCTCGCCGATCAGGATCGCCGCCTCGTCCACGGTCTCCGGCGGCAGCCCGTGGTCGTGTTCGGCGAAGTGGCCCAGTACGTGCGCGGTCAGGCCGCGGTAGTCGTAGCCCGGCTCCCGCGGCAGGCCGTAGAACGGGACGACGGCCGCCACCCGGTCGCCCTCCAGCGCGGCCAGCCGCAGCGCGAAGCCGCCGCCCATGCAGAAGCCGACCACCGCGATCGCGTCGCCGGCCAGCGCCGAGTGCCCGAGCAGGAAGTCGACGGCGCCGCGCAGGTCGCGCACCGCGCCCTCGACCGGGAGCCGCTTGAGCAACTCGGCGGCCTCGGCCCGGTCGTGCGTGGTGACGCCGCCGTACAGGTCGGGCGCCAGCGCCAGGAACCCCTCGGCGGCGAACCGGTCGACCATGCCCGCGATGTGGTCGGTCAGCCCCCACCACTCCTGGACCACCAGCAGGCCCGGTCCCCGGCGGCTCGGCGGGAGGGCCAGATAGCCGTGGGCCTGACTCCCGTTGCTGGGGAAGGTGACGTTCTGCCGGCCAGTGCCGGCTCCGGCAGCGGCGGGATCGGCCATCGGGCTGCTCCAGGTGGGCCGCGGGCGGGCGCGGCGGGGACGACGCCGCGAGAGGATCTGGCAGGTGCGGCCCGGGCCGGGACGGCCCGCGGGCACGATGGTATGCGGAGGGGAGGTGAGCGACCGTCAGCCGCCGCTCCGGCCGGGCGTGTCGCGCGGCCCGGTCAGCCCATCTCCTCCAGCGCCCGGCCGCGGGTCTCCCTGATGCAGAAGGCCACGAACGGGATGGAGAGCAGTGCGAAGCAGGCGTAGATGACGTAGGCGGCCGACAGGTTCCAGTTCGAGAGGCTGGGGAAGGAGACGGTGACCGCCCAGTTGGCGATCCACTGCGCCGAGGCGGCCACCGAGAGCGCCACCGCGCGGATCCGGTTGGGGAACATCTCGCCGAGCAGCACCCAGACCACCACGCCCCAGGAGAAGGCGAAGCAGAAGACGAAGACGTGCGCGGCCGCCAGGGCGACGGTGCCCTGCAGGCTGGGCAGGGTGGCGTGGCCGTCGGCGCCGTGCCGGTAGGAGAACGCCCAGGCCGCGGCGCCCAGCGCGAGCGCCATGCCGGTCGAGCCGGCCAGCGCCAGCGGCTTGCGGCCGATCCGGTCCACCAGCAGCATCGCGACCACCGTGCCGATCACGTTGATGATCGAGGTGGAGAGGCTGATCAGCAGCGAGTTGCTCTCGTTGATGCCGACCGACTGCCAGAGCAGCGAGGAGTAGTAGAAGATCACGTTGATGCCGACGAACTGCTGGAAGACCGAGGCGCCGATACCGATCCAGACGATCGGCAGCAGCCCGAACCGACCGCCCCGCAGGTCGCCCAGCCGAGGCTTGTGGGCGCTGTGCAGCACGGCCCGGATCTCCGCCACCCGGGCGTCCAGGTCCACCCCGGTGCCCTCGACCTCGGTCAGCACCGCGCGGGCCCGCTCCTCGCGGCCGACGGCGATCAGGAAGCGCGGGGACTCCGGGATGGCCAGCGCCATCAGTCCGTAGATCACCGCCGGCACGGCCTCCACGCCGAGCATCCAGCGCCAGGCGTCGATACCGGCCAGGTGGTTGGTGGACTCGCCGCCGGCCGCCTGGTTCAGCGCGTAGTTGGCCAGCTGGGAGACGGTGATCCCGAGCACGATCGCCATCTGCTGGAAGGAGGCCAGCCGGCCGCGGTAGGCGGGCGGGGAGACCTCGGCGATGTAGGTCGGCGCGATCACCGAGGCGATCCCGATGGCGATTCCGCCGAGCACCCGCCAGAAGCCGAGTACCTGCACGCTGGGCGGGAACATCGAGCCGACGCCGCTGACCGCGAAGAGCACCGCGGCCAGCAGCATGGTGCGGACCCGGCCGAGGCGGTCGGCCAGCCAGCCGGCCGCCACCGCCCCGGCGGCCGAGCCGAGCAGGGCGATGGCGACCACGAACGCGGTCTCGGCGCTGCCGACGTGGAAGTGCCGCTGGATCCCGGTGACGGCACCGTTGATGACCGCGCTGTCGTAGCCGAAGAGGAAGCCGCCCATGGCCGCGGCGGCGGAGATGAAGACGACATGGCCGAGATGGGCGCCAGCGGCGCTCTCGGCCGGCGTGGTCGTGGTCACGGCGGGCTCCCGGGGCGGTGGCTGGGCATGGTCCATACCATCAGATCAGCCGACCGCCCGGCACTCCGGCACCGGAGCCGGGAGTCGCCGCGGGGGAGACCCGTCCGGCTCAGCCGGCCGGGCAGCCGCCGGTGCGCCGGGCGTTGCGCCGCAGCAGCTGCTCCCGGGTGCCCTGGTCGCCGGGGGCTCCGCGCTCGGCCAGTCGGTCGGCCTGGGCGGCCTGCTCGGCGGCCGGGAGCTTGTCGTCGTACTTGAACTTGGCCCGGACCTGCTGGATCGTCAGCCGCAGCCCGCGGATGCCGGCCAGCTGGGGACCGAACGGCTCCGCGCCGGGGGTGACCCGGGTCCGCGGGGTCTCCGGCTGGAAGTGCGCCAGCTGCCGGTTGAGGATCTCCGCCTTGCCGGCCGGGTCCTCGACCACCTCGGCGCGGCAGCGGAAGTGGACGGAGGCGTAGTAGCTGGTCGGCGTGCCGGTCCGCCAGTAGCCGGGCGCGAAGGCGTAGTCGTCGGTCACCGCCAGGGTGACGTCCGGGTCCCTCCGGATCGCGGCGAACAGCGGGTTGGGCGCGGCGAGGTGGAGGACGATCTCGCCGTGGTCGGCGTCCAGCAGGAAGTGGGTGGGGACCAGGACCGGGCCCTCGCCCGCCGGCCCGTTGGCGGCCAGCAGGCCGAAGTCGCGGCCGGCCAGCCACTCGCGCCACTCGGCTTCGGTGCCGGCGTCCCAGGAGCGGATCAGCACGGCGCACCGCCGGCCTGGAAGTCCGTCAGGTAGCCGGGCAGCGGCACGGTGCTGCCGGGGTGCGGGACGGGGGTGCCGTAGACGGTGGCGGACGGGACGATGCCGGACCAGTGCGGCAGGTCGGCGTCCTCCGGGTCGTCGTCGGCGCCGTCGGCCCGGGTCTTGGCCGAGACCTCGTCCAGCACCAGCCGGATCACCGCGGTCTTGGCCAGCTCCTTCGGGTTGGCCGGGCGACAGTCCGCCGAGCGCCCCGGCACGGCGTGGTCGACCAGGGCGTTCAGGGCCAGCGTCAGCTCGTCCGGGTCGGTGACCTGGTGGGCGATGCCGTGCGCCACCACGGATCGGAAGTTGACCGAGTGGTTGAAGGCCGACTTGGTGAGTACCAGCCCGTCGACCTGGGTGACGGTGAGGCAGACCGGCAGGCCCTGGTCGCTGCCGGCGCCGCGCAGCGGGCGGCTGCCGGTGGAGCCGTGCACGTAGAGCCGGTCGTCCACCCGGGCGAAGATCGTCGGCAGCACCACCGGGGCGCCGGCGACGACGAAGCCCAGGTGGCAGACCCAGGCGGTGTCCAGGATGGCGTGGATCTCGGCCCGCTCCCAGCTGGCCCGGTCCTTGTAGCGGGTCGGTGTGGTGCGCGGGGTGCGGGCGTACTGACCGGTCTCGTCCGCGGTGGTGGCGGCCGACATGACATCCCCCTATGTACTAGTGCATAATTTCTTTTGTGCTAGGAGACTATCGGATCCAGGGGCGGCGCGCTACGGAGATCGCCGCCGACGTCGAACGCGCGCTCGCCCACGGGGAACTGCGGCCGGGCCAGCCGCTGCCGCCGCTGCGCGAGCTGGCCGTCGAGCTCGGGGTCAACCCCAACACGGTGGCCGCCGCCTACCGGCTGCTGCGCGACCGTGGGGTGATCGAGACCGCGGGGCGCAAGGGCAGCCGGATCCGTCCCCGCCCGGCCGGCGCCCCGCGCGACCGGCTACAGGTGCCGGTCCCGCCGCACGCCCGCGACCTCGCGGACGGCAACCCCGACCCGGCGCTGCTCCCGGCGCTGGCCCCCGCGCTGGCGGTGGCCGCCGCCGCGGCCGACCGTGGCCCGGTGCTGTACGGGCACCCCGCGGCCGACCCGGAGCTGCTGGCGCTGGCCTTGGCCGGGTTCCGGGCCGACGGGGTGCCCTCCGGCAGCCCGGCCGTCACCGCCGGGACGCTGGACGCGATCGACCGGATCCTCGCCTCCGAGCTGCGCCCCGGGGACCTGGTCGCCGCCGAGGACCCGGGCTGGGGGAGCCTGCTCGACCTGTTGCCCGCGCGCGGCCTGCGGATCGCGCCGGTGGCGGTGGACGACGCCGGACCGCGGCCCGCCGCGGTGGCCGCGGCGCTGGCGGCCGGCGCCCGCGCGCTGATCATCACCAACCGGGCGCAGAACCCGACCGGCGCCGCGCTCACCGCGGACCGCGCGGCGCGGCTGCGGGCCGTCCTCGCCGAGCACCCGGGCACCCTGCTGATCGAGGACGACCACGGGCACGGCATCGTCACGCTGCCGTTCCATCCGGTCTGCGCCGGACCGGACGGACGGCCGGTCACCGAGCGCTGGGTGGTGGTCCGTTCGATGGCCAAGGCGTTCGGCCCGGACCTGCGGCTCGCCGTGCTGACCGGCGACCGGGAGACCGTGGGCCGGCTGCTGGGCCGCCAGCGGCTGGACACCGGCTGGGTCAGCCACCTGCTGCAGCGCACCGCCGCCGAGCTGTGGCGCACCGACGCCGCGCCGGTGGCCGAGCTGGCCGGCGCCTACCGGGTCCGCCGGGACGCCCTGCTCGACGCGCTGGCCGCGCGCGGGATCGCCGCGCACGGGGTGAGCGGGTTGAACGTCTGGGTGCCGGTGCCGGAGGAGACCGGGACGGTGGTGGCGCTGCTGCAGCGCGGCTGGGCGGTGGCGCCGGGCGCCCGGTTCCGGCAGGAGTCGCCGCCCGGGATCCGGGTGACGGTGGCGACGATGGCCCCCGGGGAGGCGGACCGGCTGGCCGCCGACCTGGCCGCGGTGCTCGCCGCCCCGGGATCGGGGTCACGGCCGGTCTGACCGGCGACTCCGTTCGGCGGCTCCCGAAGTGCGGCCGCCGAACGGGGTCGCCTTGCTGAACGGCACCTGCGGCCAACTGAACTGTGCGGTAACAGAGTGAGAATGGTGCTGCCGATACCTAGCGGTAACAAGCGCGCGCATGCCACATTTTCTCGCGCCACCGGCCGGCGGCCCACCTCACTCGGAGCAACTTCCCGCCCCACATCGGGGAGCTGCCGATCGCAGGAGTTCCGTCGTGCCCGAACGCCTTGGCGGCGCCACACTCGTCCGCCGCCCCCGGCAGCTGATCGCTGCCCTGCTCACCCTGCCGCTCTCCGCCACCGCCCTGCTGGCGGTGGCCGCCCCGGCGCACGCCGACTCGCGTCCGACCGCGAGCGTCACCCTGGGCGACAGCTACATCTCCGGCGAGGCCGGTCGCTGGATGGGCAACAGCGACGACAACAGCGGCAGCCGGGACGGCACCGACCGTGCCTGGAACGGCAGTTCGTACGACCCGTCGACGGTCTACGGCGCGACCTACGCGAGCGGCTGCGACCGTTCCGACTCGGCCGAGGTGAACACCGCGGCGATCGGCCAGGCGCAGATCAACCTGGCCTGCTCCGGCGCCACCACCGCGAACATCTTCCGGGCCGCCGACGGCGGGCAGAGCCTCAAGGGCGAGGCCCCGCAGGCGGACCAGCTCGCCACCGTCGCCAACCAGTACGACGTCAAGCTGATCACCCTCTCGATCGGCGGCAACGACCTCGGCTTCGGTGACGTGCTCACCACCTGCGCCGAGGACTACCTGGTCTGGGACTCCTACTGCAACAGCAGCGAACAGTCCGTCATCGACGGCAAGATGGCCACCGCGATGGCCGATGTCGGCAAGTCGATCGACGAGATCCGCGCGGTGATGACCGCCGACGGCTACGCGGCCGGCGACTACCGGATCGTGCTGCAGTCCTACCCCTCGCCGATCCCGCGCAGCTCGGAGAACCGCTACCCGGAGAGCGGCTGGACCCGGGAGACCACCGGCGGCTGCCCGTTCTGGAACGCGGACTCGGACTGGGCCCGCGACACCGTGGTGCCGGAGATCTCCAACCAGCTGGCGGCGGTCGCGGCCAGTCGCGGCGTGCAGTTCCTGGATCTGCGCGACATGCTGCAGGGCCACGAGGTCTGCTCGACGTCGGCCCAGATGGCCACACCCGGCAACCTGCCGCCGGCAGCCACCGCCGAGTGGGCCCGTTTCGTGGACGTCGGCACCTCCACCCAGGGCACCGAGCAGGAGTCGCTGCACCCGAACTACTACGGCCAGCTCGCGGTGGGCCGCTGCCTGGCCCTGATCTACGCTCAGCCGACCGGTAACTTCGCCTGCCGCAACACGCCCGGCCAGGACGCCTCCGGGATGTACCTGGCGGCCGAGTAGCGCGTCGGGGGGGGGGGGGGGGGGGGGGGGGGGGGGCGCGAGGGGGGGGGGGGGGGGGGGGGGGGGGGGGGGGGGGGGGTGGGGGGGGGTTTTTTTTTTTCTTGGGCGGG